>JBBSCW010000104.1:0-9914 GCA_038249855.1 Bacteroidales bacterium | reverse complement strand
TCTATAAAGCGATATAATGCCCCAAACCTTTGGCACAATCAGTTTTTGAACAACGTTGTAAATCAGGTAGATGAGAGCATTTTCAAGCCTTTGTTTGAGGAGGAAATGGGTGCTCCCAACATCCCTATTCGTCAGCTAATAGGAATAAATATCCTAAAAGAAGGCTTTGGAATCAGCGATGAACAGATGTTTGACCAGGTTCAGTTCCATTTGTTAGTGCGAAAAGCTCTGGGGATAACCTCTATGGATGATCCAGGCCCTTCAATTGAGGTTTATTACCTGTTTCGCCGACGAATTGTTTCACATGAACAGGAAACTGGGATTGATTTATACAAACAATGCTTTGAATCCATTACCAAGTCTCAAGTAATGAAATATAAGGTAGAGGGTAAAAGCATTCGTATGGACAGCAAGCTCATTGGCAGCAATATAGCTTGGTATTCCCGTTTTCAGATAGTACACGAAACAGCATTAATGAGTTCTAAGCATTTGTCTGTAAAGCACTTGCATTGTCTCAAGAAAGAAGACAGGTTAACACACGAAGCCTTATTGAATGAACCGGCACAGCAATTAGTTTATACCCAAACTGCCCAGTCCATTGAAACACGCTTAACTAACTTAGGGTACTTGATGTATGCTTTATTGCAACATTTTCCTAACAAACTGCCACATTACGATTTATTGAAAAGAGTATTTAATGAGCAGTTTATTGTTGACAAAAAGATACTCAGGCCGCGTGATAAAAAGGACATTAGTGCTAAAAGCGTACAAAACCCGCATGACCCTGATGCCACTTTTCGTCGCAAAGAGGAACAAAAGGTCAAAGGATATGTTACAAACCTCGCAGAAACCTGTGATGAAACCGGCTTAAAGCTGATTGCCAATGTTCAGACGAAAAATGTATCTGCACCCGATAACGGTTTTTTTGAAAAAGCAATTACCGATTCTCAGCAGAATGTATTGTCGGGTAAAATCAAAAACGCTCATTCCGATGGAGCTTATCATAGTTTAGCGAATCAGATATTCGCCGCCAAGGAAGAAATAGAACTGTATCTGACAGGCATGCAAGGCAAGCCGCCTCGATACACAATAGCCCAAACTGAACAAGGATTGCAAGTAATTGACACACAAACAGGAGAAATTCAAATTGCCCATAAAACAAAAAAGGAAAGATGGGGAATCAAAACAGAAAAAGGATATCGTTATTTTACGCAAAAAGATATAGATGCCGCAGTTCTTCGAAAAGAATTAAAGGACATTCCGCCTGAAAAAAAGAAAATACGAAATAACGTGGAAGCCTCCATTTTTCAATACTGCTTTCATACCCGAAACAATAAAACACGATATCGAGGGCTTATAAAACATAAATTATTTGCCTTTGCCAGATGTTTATGGATGAACCTTGTCCGAATTACAAATTATGAGATAAAAATATGTCAAGGAGCGCTTTAAAAGGCGTTTTATTGCCAATTTTATGATTAAAACAAGAAAAATCGAAAAATAAAAATATATTAACAATCAAAAAGTTAATTTCAATTATTGAGCACTACAGATTTATATTCATGTTAAATCCAAATGCTTAATTTTAAAAGAATGAGACTTTATACAGTACACTCAAATATAAAAAAAGTAAAAAAAACGTTGTTCAAAGACAATGAGAATGGGATTTGTACATAATAGAAAAATAAACCTAAAGTAATAAATTATTTTACTATTTATATCGAAGATTTTTTAAATAGAATGCTGTGATTAGTAAAACTTTCGGAGCGTTCTGTAAACAAAACTTAATTGCGAGTAGCGAGGTTTTCACTCAGCAATTCAACCTAAATATTGCAACGTGCGATCGAACAGGAGTATATTCTTTTATTTGGCATTTTGTTAATAAAGCAATGATTGAAAAAGAAATCAGAGCTGAACGTAACAGGTAATAACCTAAAATATTTAGAGTGTTGAAAGATTTGAAATTATTAAAATAAAAACCTGCTTACTGATTCAATATAAGTTTATTATTACTTTGAAAATCAGTAAGCAGTTTTATTTGAGAGTGTGAGTATAAAATAAAATTATTTTACAATCACTTTGGTTGTTTGGTTGGCTATTTTTACCAGATATAAACCACCTTTTTCCATTGAAATAACTTCTTTATTGCTGATGCGTTTATCGAAAACTTTTTGTCCGCTAACATTGTAGATAGTAACAATATTATCTGCATTTACATTATCAATGCATATTCCTTTGTTTACTGCATAAACATTGAATTGATGAATGGTTTTATTCAATCCGGTAGTAATATTAGTTCTTGGTGCGGAACTTCCATCAATATAAATTTCATCGAAATAATAATCGCCGGCAGCTGTTGAACTAGCATTAAAATTTCCACATTTAACTACAATTTGCGAAATATAAGTAGTTGTTGGTGTAAGTGTTGAAATATCAAGAACTACATCCTGCCAGGTATTAGCAGTAGTAATTGTAGCTTGATTATCGGAAATAACTTTTGTCGAACCTTGTTTCAAATCAAAACCTACTTTTTGTCCATTTACGGGTACTGATATCATCACATGTAAGTATCGGTGAGTGGCATCAATAATGATGGCATTTGGTAAAGTAAATGAAAGACCTGTATACCACAACAATGCAGGGTTTGCTAAAACGGCAGTACGTTTACAAACATTATTACTTGTGTTGATTCCTGTTACAAATGGATTTGCAAAAGGATAGGTTACCGTATTATTGGCATCGGCACCACTTGCAGCAACTGTTGGTGTATTAACTCCCGTTCCGGGTTCAAAATTGTAAATACTATTGAATGGAATATGTCCTCTTGGATGTGCATCATCACTGACAATCACTTCATCCAGATAGCCAAATTTATCAGTATTGTTTAAAATACGCCCTGATGGAGTATTATTAAATCCTAAGTCTGCTAAATAATTTAGTTGGATAACCGTTTTTCCCCCAGTACCACCAGCAATAGCAAAAACCAAATCCTGCCATTGACCAAAGTCTGTATACTTGTTAATAGCCCTGATATCTGTAGCACCATCAGCACCAGCAGTAGCTGCATCCACGCGGATAGAAATATCCGGCTGGGCTGCGTAATTAACCATGATGTGAACATACTTAGTAGTATTAGCAGGTACGGTGAAACTTGCCGGAAAATAAATTAATTCATACCAATTGGCACTGGTCCTTCCAATTTTTCCGCAATTAGCTGTGGTGTTTAAGCCAGTAGTTAAAGCATTTGCAGCATTGACATACGTGTGACCATACTTTGTGGTTACTGTTGGTGATCCACTTTCAAAATTATTAAGCACTACATCTGCAGCAGAAATAGTAGCGGTCGAAAACAGCACTAAAAGAATAGTGCTAAAAGTAATTTTTTTCATGATTGTTGATTTTTTAAATTGTTAATTAGTAAATTGTTGTTTATAAAATGGATTCAATGAATAAAAATGTTTAAATGTTATATGGACTGGCACTACATCGGCAGCAGAAATAGTGGCGGTTGAAAATAGCACTAAAAGAATAGTGCTAAAAGTAATTTTTTTCATGATTTGATTGTTTAATATCATTTTACAAAAGTCAATTTTATTCAAGCAAAAATACTCTAATGTTTTTGACTGCACAAAAATATAGTTATTAAACTTGTTAGTATATTACTATATTACCAAATGTTATTAGTATTGTAACATGAGTGTATAAAATAGCGGATTGTATTCCTGAAAAGAACTATTTATTTGTGGTAACTAGGCAATTTATTGTTTAATAAATATCAGTCGCGTTGCCTTTTTTGTCTGAAATTACTTCTGTATCAAAATCACGCAATTTTGAAAATGTAATTTCACCTGAAGGATTGAATGCTGTACTGTTCATATATGCCAAAAAGCTAATTAATAATTGTTTTGCTTGTGGACGGTTATTCAAATCTGAGCTCAGATCAATGCTTGAATAAATTAACTTTCCTGGACCCACTTTAGCTTCGAAGACCGATGCCAACCGGCGGTTATTTACCCAGTTATCAACCATTTCCACTATTGGTTTTACCTGAGGAATACTATCAAGAATAATGGTTTTTGAGTTTGTATTCAAATCCCACCATTGCCAATCGGAGTGCATATCTGTTGGGAATTGTGCTAATGCCGGATGTGAAGGGTCACACAAAATACCCATCGTTGCAGCTTGTTTGGGAAAATGAACCGGACTCCAGAATACAGGAAGAAACTTTCCTTCAATGCCTTTCAGTTTTTTCCAATCGGGATTGTAAAGAACCATTTTACCTTTCGCCAATGCTTGTTCGGCTTCGGCTGCATTTCGGGTATAAACCACTGTTTTAAATTCAGGTTTCGCCTCAGCAGTATAAACCCATAATTTCCAGCAATTTTGATATACACTATTCTCAATTTTACATTTAACAAAAATTTGTTGAGATGAAGAGAGAAAGTTAAGCGGACAGGTAATGTTTCCAATTTTAGCTATTTTCCCTGAAACCAGATTTGAGATTGTGAAATAACCTGTTTTTAAAACAAGACCTGATTTATCTGTTATTTCCCAAATCATTTTTTTTCCATCCAATTTTTCGGTGGAATAATAGGACAATTCTACTTCGGCATTGAATGTTTCATTGTTTTGAAAAACCGGCTTTTGAAAACGGAACAACGGAACAACTGACGAATTAAACTCTCTGAAATTGGCTGAAGAAATCAACCCTTTGCTATCCCAAAATGCATCCAACAGACCAACTAGAGCAGTTCCTTGTCCGGGGAAATCATGTAAATCGAGTAGCTGAAAACCACTCAGTCCCTGTGTTTTCAAAGCGCGTTCAATTTCTTCTTTGTAAAGAATGGCTGCAAATTTCCCCGAAGCCATTAGATAGTCATGTGCTTTTGGAAGAAGTCCTTTCTTTTTCAAATCGGCTTTCACTGCTTTAAAATTAAGAGGATCGAGCACACCTGTGTATTTATCAATCTCATTCAAATTGGGATATACTGAATATTGACCAATTTCGTGCGTTATTATCGGCACTGGAATGCTATCAATTGCAACCGAATAATCTTTATTAAATCGGGGTGACTCACTTCCGAAAATTCCTTGTCCGCGCACCCAACCTTTTTTAGTGAATTGAGTAATGTAAAAATCGTCATTTGGTTCCGGCCAAGTACCATGTCCTTTTTCAAAAGTATAGCTTGTATTGGTATATAAATGTCTGGCATCAGCTTTTTTAAGCCGATCAACAAATGCATTCAGATAATTGAAATCCGGTTGTAATTCGTTACCAATACTTAAAAAACAAAACGAAGGATGATTGCCGTATTCTTTAATAATCCGGTTGGCCTCATCGTTTATAAAACGATTTGTGGCGGTATCTTTATTTACGGTTAGCGACCATAAGGGCAATTCAACTTGCAGATAAAAACCCATCTCGTCGGCCACTTCAAAAGCATAGCGAGGTGGACACCACGAATGAAAACGAAGATGATTCAACCCCCATTCTTTGGCGGTTTTAAATACTTTTTCCCATCCTTTTTTATCCATAGGTGGATGGGCGGTTTTTGGAAAAATACAACATTCAAGCGTTCCTCTGAGAAAAATTGGTCGTCCGTTCATTTGAATCCGAGCATTTTTATTGGTCAGTTTTCGCATCCCAAACTGTCGTACTACCGATTCATCAATTCTATTTCCAGTCAATTGCGCAGTAATACTATATAGGTTTGGGGTAAACTCATCCCAAAGTTGAACATCTTTCCCCATGGAATAATCAACAGAAATAATCTCTGAGCGTTTTTTTGTGTTTACTGAAATGGTCATGAGAGGGAGTTTTGAACTATCTTTCAACGAAGTGGCAAAAAGAATTAATTTGCCGGAAAAAGACTTTTTTGTTGAATTTTCTATTATAACCTTCAGATAAGCTGATTTTGTATCAACATTTGGAAAAACCTGAATGTCTGCAATATTCACTCTATCATTGGCAATACAAGCTATTTCGCCTATAACTCCATTCCAAATAGTTTGCGTTTCTTCAGAATAAGCATGTGCCAATCCATTTGGACTGTTTATAGTTGGTACACTTATATCGTATTTTTTTCTATTGTCAATTCGGATAGAAATAATGTGTTTGCCTGGTGTAAGAGCTTCGGTCAGTTTAAAATAATGAGGAGCAATCAAACTCTCTTGTTTACTGTTTACTTCTATGCCATCAACCCAAACACGTGATTCCCAAAGCACACGCTCGAGTTTCAATGTAATGGATTTTTGTTTCCAGTTTTGAGGAATAGCTAATTCCCTAGAATACCATGCCACACCTATATAACTGTGCTTACGGGTGAGGTATAAAATTTGTGGCATTTCAAGTTTAGGTTGCAATTTGTTAGGCAATCCAAAACCGCCTTCATCCAATGTGCCTGGAAGGTTTATTTGGTCTTCAAAGGTTTGTGCATACCATTTTTGAACTATACCAACATCGGTACTATCTATCTTAAAGCTCCACTTTCCACTTAAATCTATTTTATTTGTAATTGCGTTTGTTGAACCTAATAATAAAAAAACAAAGCATAGGGCAAGAAAAACATTTTTTGAAGGTAAAGAATTATTTGTATCCATGATTTTGCAATTTATAAGATTTATGTTGACAAAAATAGGATAAACCAAAACAATCAGAAATGGACTATTATATTATTTGTATGGATAAATTGACCTTCACATTGTTTTACATGTTTCTATCAAATTTCTGATACGGTTGATTAAGTTTTTTACTTTAGTGTTTATATCAACTAAGGTTAAGTATTCAAGCTAAACAGATTCTCACAATGTAGAATTGTCGTAAATTGAAGATAGAAAATTTTGTAATCCAATAAATAATACAAGAAAATCGTTACCAAAGGTAGTTTTGGATACACAAGACGCAGGGAAGCTGACAATGGAAAAATCAATGTGATGCTTGAGATGCTGAATCGGGCTGTGAAAAATGGATTCATACCTGATTATGTGCTTATTGATAGTTGATTCTTTTGTTTGGAAGTACTCGAAAGACTTGGTAAGATAAAAAAAGGAGCAATAAAATTAGTCTCGATGGTCAAAATAAACAATCAACTTTTTTATGATTGTAAGGCAAACAAGGAAATGAATATCAAAACAATTTTGCAACGACACGAGAAGGACGTAAAGACATGCAAATCATTTGCGGCTTCGTAAATGGCATCTTTTCTTATTTGGTTCAATTTCAATAAAAATTTTTGTTGAGACGCATCTTGAGACCAATCATAATCATTGTTTCGGCAGTTTTATAGCCAGGTACTTGTGCATCTTTTCGCATGTGTTTATGATCTGGAGCATCTCCGCCACTTATATTATAACAAAACACATTCATGTTCAATTCATCTTTATCAGCCAACCAATAGCATAAAGTATCAATTTGTTAATCAGAGAATTTTTTTCCTACCTGGTGTGCCCACCACGATAATGATACACCCCAACCTTCAAATTTTTGCAGTCGATTATTTAGGTTAATTTGCACATTTTCTTTTGAAAAGCTGCTTAAAGAAATTATTAGTGTAATAACGCTTACAAAAATCGTTTTTTTTATATTCATAACTAAGAATTGTTTGATAATACTACTTTAAAGTTGTTGATATTAGTATTGATATGCTTTATTGTTTAATAATTTTATTAGTTTCAATTTGACCATTTTCAAACTCAGTTTCAACAAAATAGAACCCTTTAGGCATATTTTCGGTATTTACAGAAAACGTATTATTGCGAACATATTGCTGCATCATTACTACTCCTGTAAGATTGATAAATCTAATTTTACTAATTGGAATACCCGACTCAACTGTAAAATAATTAGTTACGGGATTAGGATAATATCTAAAGGTCTCATTTTTTATTTCTAAATTTGATGACGTAATTTTCTGACGGGGAAGGGAGCTGTTCGTAAATGCAATTTCATCATAATAAAAATCCGTAGGGTCAAAATACCTCACATTATCTGTACCGCTCCAATTCCCGTCTAAATGTATTCTTAACTTTTTTACGGAAGTGAATTTCGACTTAACATCTGCAATAATATCGAACCAAGTAGTTGCAGCAGGACAAGTTCCACGTGTCATTTCAGTAAAATTTGTTCCATCCTGACTCGCATATACTAACCATGTGTTTAGTACTTGCCCCTTTCTATGCAGAAGGTGGAAGTATCTGTTATCATCGGTAAGCATTAGTGAATCTGGAAAAGAAAAGGTAATAATATTCGTATTCCATGCAGGAACTTTGGGATTCATGGTAAGATCCTTCTTTGTTCTGGTATACAAACATTTTTGTGTTGAATTTAATCCGGCTTTATCGGGATTGGCTACAATTACTGGAAGTGTTCCTTGATTATCAGCCGAGCCTTCGATACTCGTAAATACTGATGTTTCGTTGTCTTCAAAACCATATTTTAGTTGAAGTCCTGTTTCGGGCTTTTCTCCATCGTGAATCAAAGTAAGATTGTTGTTAGTTAATGAAAATTTGTCTAAGTTGATGGCAGCACCAGTTATTTTGAAAGTAATTTTAAGAATTCCTACATTTAAGGGAATATTTGCACTACTAATAGTATTCCAATTCGTCGATGAAGGGAAATTAACTGTTTGATTTGTAAAAGCCTTGCTGCTTATTACCATACTGGAAGCAGCGTTTTTATACAAAAACTTGAATTGATAATTACCAGCTTGTTCAATATCTAAATAATACGTTAATTCGTTGTTATTATTTATCAATATTGAAGTACCCGGTCCATCGTATTGTAACCATGAATTGAGTCCGGATTGTATTTCAAAGTTTTCAGTTTTTACCGGAGTATTGGATTTATGCAGTTGAAAATGAGCCATGCCATAAGCTCTATTTTTTGTACCAGGCATATGAGCATTGGTTTCAGTTCTCCAGCTTTGCAAATCGGCATATAATTCTGCTGCTTTCGCAGGATTTATATCAATAAGATTGGATGCTTCTTTAGGATCATCTTTCAGGTTATACAATTCAAACCCACCTGATTTAAAATATAAACTTTGATCAAAGTTTTCAATCAATTTCCAATCGCCTTTTCGGATAGCTCCTAAAAATTGAGCATCGGGATGATAATGTGGATAATGCCAGCAAAGATAAGGTCTATCGATGGGAAGTTCAGGATTGATGGTTAAGTTCTTTGCAAAGCTTTTGCCATCCAATTGGTTTAACTCAGGTGCATTAATTCCACACAACTCTGCAATAGTTGGCAAAAAATCCATCGAAATTACTTGTTTATCACAAAGTGAACCAGCAACGATTTTGCCTTTCCATCTAACTAACAATGGTTCACGAAAACCACCTTCCCAAAACGAGCATTTATAGCCGCGTAAAGGTGAAACTCCAAGCTCCTGTCCGGGAGCATGTTGACCATTATCCGAAAATACGATAACAATTGTGTTATCAGTCAGTCCCATTCTATCCAAAGAGTCAAGAAGAATTCCGGTATATTTGTCGAGCGTTTCGACCATAGCACCCTGTATTGGATTTAATTGTCCATTAATCATACTACCGGGCTTTTGGGAATATTTGCTAATCAGACTGCTACTTTCTAATTCAGGAGTATGAATTGAATTATGTGCTAAATAACAAAAGAAAGGCTTATCCTTATTTCGTCTTAGAAAATTCAATGTAGAATCTGTATACTCCTTAACTCTATGACAGTCAACACCGTTACAACGGATTTTACTTCAATAAAACAAGTGTTGGTGAATGTTTTCAGAGATATTTTTTAAAATTTATTGCTACAAATTCAGGTGCTTCATGTCAATGTTCATAAGATTTAGTATTTCTTTTTGAGTTTCGGTTAATTCTGTTATTCTAATTTCTTCGTAATTATTCCCAAAGTTTAGGATGTTTAGTTTTATCATTTTCAG
>JBBSCW010000103.1:0-9954 GCA_038249855.1 Bacteroidales bacterium | reverse complement strand
TTTTATCAAATAGTTGTCGTAGGTTTATCTTTCACGATTGGTGCTTTTGTGGTATTATTCTTTCGTCGAAATAATGATATTCAATTTTGGGAATTCTCCAAAACTACAATTCTGCAATTAATAATCAGCTTTATTTTTGCTCAGGTTTTGATGCTTGGATTAAGTTTGGCGGTTTTATCACTAAAAGAACTTTTCAATATTGACATTTCCGAAAAAGTTTACGCAAACATTGCAGTCGTATGTTATGGATTGTTTTTACCTTTATATTTTCTGTCGAATATACCTGCAGAATCCGAGATTAGAAAACAAGTGTATAAATACGACAAATTTTTAAAGATTCTAGGTTTATATATACTGCTCCCCATTTTGGCAATTTATACTGTGATACTCTATGTGTATCTAATTCAGATAATTGCAGTGTGGGAATTACCAAATGGCTGGGTTACTTGGTTGGTGTCTGTTTTGGCACTTGGTGGATTCTTGACCTTACTTATTCAGTATCCTTTGCGGGTAGAGAAAAATAAAATTGCCGGATTATTTGCTCGATTTTTCCCACTTATACTTTTCCCTCTACTGATTTTGATGACTGTGGGAATATCCCGCCGTTTTGGCGATTATGGGCTGACAATAAACCGTGCTTTTGTATTTCTACTTAATTTTTGGCTCTATGGTATAAGTATTTACCTTTTTATAAGTCGTTCCAAGCATTTGAAATGGATATTGATTTCATTTTCATGCGTAGCTTTTCTGTCGGTTGTTGGTCCATGGAGTGTGCTGAACATTACGAAATATAGTATGAAGCAAGAACTGGTAAATATACTTACCCAAAATAATTATTTGATTAACAACAAGGTAGTTAGTTTGAATTTGGCAGAAAAGATAATTCTTACTGAGGATAATCAACGAAGTCTGACTGCCAAAATTAATTATTTGTTTGATAATTATGGATTTGAAGTGATAAAACCACTTTTCGAAGATGATTTTAAGGCTCATACTCAATCCGCCCTTTTCGAGCGACTGGGTCTCGACAATCAGTACTATAATATCAAAAATACTGAAAACTATTTTAATGCAACTTTAGAAGATACGAATTTTAGTTTTGATATAACTCCTTACAAACATTTGGTAAGAATTAAAATTACGAATAATGAACTCGTTTATAATGACAGTCTATATAAGATCGTGTACCAAAACGAGCAATTAGAAATAACAAAAATCAAAGTTCCAGCATCAACAATTGCTATAAAATTAAAGTCAATAATTGAAAAATTGAATACGGTGGATAGTTACAATTTTACTCCGCAAAACATGAGCTTTTTGGGTGAAAACTATAAGATATTGATTATTACAATTGGTGCTCAGTTATATGAGACCAAGACTCCAATGAAAATCGATTATTTTGAGGGATATTTATTTTTGAAATAAATCCATCCTTTAAATTCATGTATCGAGGAATATTTTGTTTCTCAAAAATAGAGCTGTTTTGTTAAAATTTATGGCACGATTTATGGTGTGAAGTTTTTGAAAATTTAAGCTAATCGACATGAAAAAACTAAACCGGAAATTACTAATTGCCTTCCTGCTTTTGATTGCTTTTCAAGTTAATTCTAAGGAAATAAGATCATTAAAACATGAAAGCGTTCAGAAAATAGCTTTCAGACACGATACTTTATTGAATCTGCCTCAGACATCTCATGGAATAGGATTTGTAGTTTTTACTGAAGATGGTAGGATTGCCAAATCGAAAGGATTCTTAAAAGGTTCTTTGCGTTCGAGTAGCTTGAAAATTGAAGTTGAAAACGGACACCTTTTCTTTGGAAAGTTATATGTTGATAAAAGAAATGCCGACAAGAATTTCAATAATGTAGCTTTGAAATTTTGGAGTAAATATGAGCCTGACAAAGTATTTTACGATACTTTGTGGTTAAATACTGAAAAAGAAATTTACATCTCGCCTATTGAATATCCTAAAAAAAGAGTTCCTGGCTCAAAACTTAAATTTGGTGTAGAAGTGCTATATGACAATGACCAAGTTGTAACTTATACAAATCCAACAGCATTCGAGAAGGTTTTACCAGAATTTGACATCTTATTAAAAGGTGGCAAGTATAACAGCGGTGTTTTTACAATTAGCCCTGATTTTTTCGATTATCCCGATCATCATCCGGGCGTTGGTATTCAACTTCGGAAGGACACGAGTATTTATGATATTCTTGAAATAGAAATGGATTATATCGACCAATACTATCTTTCTGCTTCTGGTAATAGTGGCATGTTTGGTTTTAGCGGCTCGAGTGGCAGTTCAGGTTCAAGCTCACAAAACGGTAATCACGGTCAAGACGGTCAATTTGGTGAACAAGGTACTCAGGGGCATGATGTGGATGTTTATACTGATGTCTATTTTGATTCTATTTTGCAAAAGCCTTTAATTAAGGTGTTTATAGAAGATTTGTATAGCAATCTTCAAAAGCACTATTTAATAAATCCAGCAGGAGGAAAGCTGAGGATTGATGCCTCAGGCGGACAGGGTGCAAGCGGAGGTACCGGTGGTAGTGGCGGCAATGGTGGTGATGGGTATACTGGTGAGATATATTTTGAAACAATTAAAGAAATAATTATTAAAAAAGATACTGCTGGAAAAGAAATTAGACAAGAAATTACTAAGCAAATTCAACGACAGCGAGCAGGAGGTGATGGTGGTGCTGGTGGAAATGGCGGATTCGGAGGGGTCGGTGGCGATGGAGGTGCTGGTGGTTATGTAATTGTACACTTCACCCCGGAAATGAAAAATTATCTTCATTTGATTACAATAAATGTTTCAGGAGGTTGGTACGGCAGAGGTGGTAGCGGAGGTTCTGGCGGAAATGGTGGAAAAGGTGGTCAAGGTAATCCCAATGGTAGAAACGGATTGCATGGTAACAATGGCTTGAATGCTCCCGATGGTTACAGCGGATTGTCAGGCAGAGTTGAGTATAAAACTATCGATAAAATTCCGTGGTGAAAACTATATTCTGGTTTTATTCAAAAAAAGATAAAAATATGTGGAAAATTCAAATCTACACACTTTAATATTCATTCTGTGAAGAGGAAACAGTGTTTGCCTTAAGTTCTCAATTGGACTTATGGTAAACACTTTTTTCGAAAACCTCAACTCTTTTTGCTATCTTTGCTTTAATCAAAAATAAATAACTATGTTTCAAAAACTTGTGTCCATAGAGCCTGTAAGTCTTATACCATCAGCAGAAAAAGCATTGCATTCGTATGCGGGTCAAGTTGTTATGTATGATGATATTCCGGCAGGAGATGAAGAAATTGCTGCCAGAATTGGTGATGCAGATGCGGTTTTACTGAGTTATACTTCGCAAATAAACAGCACAGCGATAGATAAGTGCAAGATAGATTATTGTTGATTTAAAGCCTGTTTATAAGTTCGCAAAGTTCGTTCTCTCGCCATCGCATGGTCAACAATAGCTTGTGGATAGCTAAAATCGTTCAAATCCTTCACCCAACGTTTCACATAGATCAATTCAGGATCGTATTGTTTGGTCTGACTAGTAGGATTGAAAATTCTAAAATAAGGAGCTGCATCGCAACCGCAACCTGCTGCCCATTGCCAATTTCCATTATTAGCCGATAAATCATAATCCAATAATTTCTGAGCAAAATAGGCTTCTCCCCATCGCCAATCTATTAATAAATCTTTGGTTAGAAACGAGGCAACTATCATGCGAACTCTATTGTGCATCAATCCAGTTTCATTCAGTTGTCGCATTCCTGCATCAACAATTGGAAATCCAGTCCGACCTTCGCACCAAGCAGCAAATTCATCTTCATTATTTCTCCATTGAATTTCGTTATATTGTTTTTTGAAGGATTGATTTTCAACTTTGGGAAAATGCATCAAAATACTCATAAAAAATTCACGCCAGATTAATTCATTCAACCATTGTTCGTTGTGCTGTTGAGCAATATCTACCAATTCACGAATACTGACCGTACCAAATCGCAAATGAACGCTCATCATGCTTGTTCCTTGTTCCAAAGCAGGAAAGTTGCGGGTTTTTTCGTATTCTTGAATGGTCGTTATATCAACAGTCGGTTTCGTATAAACAACATTTGTTTTTTCGAATCCAATATCGGATAATTCAAGCATTGGAAATGGCGATATTTTGAGCAAATTATTAAAATTTGCTACTTTTTGAGATTGGAGATGCTCAATCTCATGAAATTTTTTTTTCCAAATTTTAGAATAGGGAGTAAAAACAGTGTAGGGCGTTTTATCAGATTTTAGAACTTCATCCCATTCAAAAACAACCTGATCTTTATACGTTTGGAAAGAAACCTGCTGACTTTCAGCTAAGTTTTTTATCGTATTATCACGTTGAATGGCGTAAAGTTCGTAATCACGATTAGTGAAAATTGCTTTTACTTCATAATCAACCAATAATTTCTCGAAAACTTCTTCAGGTTTTCCTTGCAAAACTAACAAAGAAGAATCCATTCCTTCGAGTTCCGATTTTAAGTTCCCAAGCATCTGATAGATTAAATCTACCCGCTTATCGATTTTATCATCCAATTTTGAAAGAATATCAGTGTCAAAAATAAAAATTGGTAACACGGGATATTCTGATTGTAAAGCGCGTAAAAGTCCTATATTATCGGTCAATCGCAAATCGCGCCGAAACAAAAATATAGTTACTTGAGTTTTATTTTTAGTCATAAAGTTGGTAGAGTCAATTAAATCATTAATTTTGCAACAATGTTTACATTTTCTTCTTGATACAAGTATTAAAATACCATCAATCAAAAAATATTTAAGCTCAACAGCTCGCTAATCTATACTAATCAAATGAGACAATTACCTCCATCCACTAACCCAAGTTTCGGTTTTTCCGATAGCCCTTTTGGTCACTGTTGCTTTGTATTTTCCGACGAGGGGATATGCTCTCTTATATTTCCCGAAAACGAAGAAAGTGCTTTTTTCGATATTACACAAAGGTTTCCAGAAACTATCTTTAAGCAAGACAACGATAGAGCTAAGCAATTATCAAAATTGATATTTCACGATAAAACTACAATCACACTGAATCCAATTGGGACAGATTTTCAATTAGCTGTATGGACTGCATTGGGAAATATCCCAGTAGGAAGTACCACTACTTATGCCAAAATTGCCGAAGCTATCGGTCGTCCCAAAGCAGTGAGAGCTGTTGGTACAGCCATTGGTGCTAATCCCATTGCTTTTTTGATTCCTTGCCACAGAGTGATCCGATTGGATGGCTCGATGGGCGGTTTTCGTTGGGGATTGGATATCAAGAAAAAAATGCTTGAATGGGAGAAAATGTAACAGGATAATTATTACTCATTTACGAATAACTTATTTATTGAAATCTCGTAACTTGATGTTTGTCAGCACTTTCTTTGTGTAAAGTGGGAAATCGCTATTCATCATCCAACCATAATAGCCTAGATCTTTTTTAAGGATGTCTGTTACTTTCTGACCTTTGTATTTTCCGAAATTTATAATTTCCACATTGTTTTCATCATAAACAATTCTGCCAGCAAAATCTACATTGTTATTTTGAGCAGTATATTTCGACAGGAATTCAATATCGTTTTGCAACTCAGGATATCGGTCTAACTGAGCCATTAGTACTTCGTAAGTTGCCAAAGTATCAGCTTCGGCACCATGAGCTCCCACCAAGTCTTTATCGCAATAGAATTTATAAGCTGCACCTAAGGTTCGGGCTTCCATTTTGTGGAAAATAACCTGAACATCCACAAATTTACGTTTACTCAAATCAATATCAGCCTCCACACGCAAAAGCTCCTCTGCCAACAGTGGAATATCAAAACGATTTGAATTATATCCAGCCAAATCACAACCTTCAATGTCACGTGCAATCTCTTTGGCTACTTGTTTGAAAGTAGGACAATCAGCTACATCAGCATCAGTTATGCCATGAATATCTGATGATTGCTTAGGGATAGGCATTTCAGGATTAATCCGTATAGTCTTGGTTTCTTCACGTCCATTGGGCGATACTTTGTGGTAAGATATTTCAACAATGCGATCTGTAACTATATTAGTTCCGGTAGTTTCAAGATCAAAAAAGACGATGGGATTTTTAAGTTGTAGTTTCATTTTGAGGTTTGCATAAAAACCATAAGATAAAAATCTTAGGCTGGATTGTTATTTTTTAAAGACAGTCAAAGGTCAAATATCACAGACATTTGACCTTTGATTATAACTTATTTATAGATTGTATTAATCGTTAAGGAGCATCGGCATCAACAACATAAGTATTTCTTCATTTTCATCATTCTCGAAAGGTAAAATAAGTCCAGCTCTCGAAGAATCAGTCATTTCAAAAATAACTTCCGCCGAACTAATATTATTCAAAATTTCGATAAGAAAACTTGATTTGAAGCCAATTTTGATTGGATCTCCCTCGAACTGACAAGAAATAGTTTCTTCGGCAGAAATTGAAAAGTCGATATCCTGAGCAGAAATATTAATCTGGTTGGCTAGGAAATCTAATTTCACCAAATTACTTCCTTGATTCGAGAATACTGATACACGTTTAAGTGCATTGAGCAGCGAAACTCTATCAATGATGATTTTATATAAATTCTGTTTTGGAATAACGCTGTTGTAATTGGGGAAACGACCCTCCACTTGACGACAAATCATGGTGTAATTAGACAATTTGAAATAAGCATTTTTGGAGTCAAACTTTACTTCTACTTCACCACTTTCGCGAGGCAAAATACTTTTGAGCATATTAGCCGGTTTCTTAGGAAGTATAAAGCTCACACCCTCTTCTTCTTCCTTCAAAGTAATTCCAGAATGAATAGTTTTGAAACGCACTAATTTATGGGCATCGGTCGCTGCCAAGGTTAAAGAATCTACTGCTATATCGAAGAAAATTCCATTCATTACTGGACGAAGTTCATCGTCGGCAGTACAAAAGAATGTTTTATTGATACCGTTAGAAAGCAATTGAACTGGCATGGTTAATACATAGGCATCATCGTTAATCTGAGGCAAACGAGGATATTCATCACCATTCTGACCAATAAAGTTATAAGAGCCATTGGCCGAAGTAATTACCATGGCTAAATTGCTATCGTTGATTGAGAACGAAAGCGGCTGATCCGAAAACTCCCGCAAAGTATCCAATAACAAACGTGAGGCAACTGCGACTTTTCCTTCACCTTCTGCACTATCCACTTGTAAAGAAGTGATTAGAGTAGTTTCAATGTCGGACGCTGTTAAAGTAAGTGTTTCACCTTTAATTTGAAACAGAAAATTATCCAGAATTGGAAGTGAATTCTTATTGTTTATCACCTTGCTAATAGCTTGTAGATGACTGAGTAAAACGGTACTTGATACAACGAATTTCATAACTATGATTTTTATGTTGTGAACTGCATATTTAATTAAGGAACAAATGTAATGAAATTTTTAAATAACAAAAAATTACCTGTCATATTTTTACTTAAATCCATCGACAATTATTTTTTTTGAAAAAAAATATGGGATTTTACTATTTTAATTACATCAATTATCAGCTTACATTTTCACAACGACATTCAAAAACTGAGTTCTACTCTTTTTTGTATGGGTTTGGATATTGTTTATTAAAATAAGGGAAAAAAGAGAAAACTATTTTTGCTACTAAGGGGCTACGCATATTAAAAAACCCCTTCTTTTTATATTGAAACCCATAGTAGTACCTTATTTCTTTGTATAATTTGACTCTTTATAGATTATGAAACAGTTTTTATCACCCACACTGTTCGTGGTAGAACCTATAAAAAAGAACAAATCAACTCTCTACAAAAGCATAAAGCCCCCTTGTAGAAACAAGAAGGCTTTACGACAGCTTTTATAAAACGAAATAATTATTTTATTTTTTTTGCTTGTTCAGCAGCTTTTAATTCTTCTTTCTTACGGGTTCTTTTGAAAACTTCGTAAGTAATAGGAGAGGCAACAAAAACTGATGAATAAGTTCCGATTAAAATACCGAACAACATGGCGAAGATAAATCCACGGATAGTTTCGCCACCGAAAATAAAGATTGCAATCAATACTACAATGGTACTCATCGAAGTACTAAATGTTCTACTCAATGTAGAGTTAATAGCATCATTCATTACTGATTTACGATCGCGTTTTGGATATAATCCTACGTTCTCACGTATACGGTCGAAAATAATAACGGTATCATTCACCGAGTAACCAACTACCGTCAGAATAGCCGCTATAAACGACTGGTCAATCTCCATAGAGAACGGCATTATGCTGTATAATAATGAGAAAATACCGATTGTAATCAAGGCATCATGGGCAAGTGAAACAGTTGCTCCTAAAGCATAGCCAACTTCACGGAAACGAATAAATATATACAATCCAATAGCAATAAGTGCGAAGAACACTGCCCAAATTGCAGCAGTCTTAATATCATCAGCAATAGTTGGTCCTACTTTCTGCGAACTCTTAATATTTTCATGAATAAATATATCCTTTGTTACCGAAGAATTAAGCAATGGTTTCAAACCATTATAAAGTCTACCTTCAACTTCATCATCAATAGTTTCCGAATTGTCGTCAATCTTATATTTAGTTGAAATACGAACTTGATTGTCAGAGCCAATTGTAATAACTTGTACGCTTGTTCCATCGAACGATTTATCAAGTAATTGACGAACGTCATCAGTTACTACTGGTTTGTCGAAAGCAATTACATAATTACGTCCACCGCTAAAGTCAACTCCAAGATTCAATCCTCGTGTTGAAAGTGATATAATACTAATCAATATCAATGTTCCTGAAATCGCATAAGCGACTTTTCTAACACCAATAAAATTAAGTTTTGCATTCTGGAACCAAGTTTTTGTAAAATTAGTGGTAAATGGAAGTTCTTTTGCTTTATCGCGTTCAGCATACATTTCCAACATCAAACGGGTTAAGAACACCGAAGTAATGAACGAAGTGATAATACCGATGATTAATGTATTAGCAAAACCTTTGATAGGACCTGTTCCGAAAACAGCTAGTACGATACCAGTGATTAAAGTAGTAACCTGACCATCGACGATAGCCGAAATTGCATTTTTAAAACCATCCTGAATTGAACGCTTCATTGTTTTACCAGCGCGTAATTCTTCACGAATACGTTCGTAGATAATAACGTTAGCATCCACCGCCATACCGAGCGTAAGTACGATACCCGCAATACCAGGTAATGTCAATACAGCCGAGAAAGATGCTAAAATTCCTATCAAGAAGAATACGTTGATGAACAATGCAGTATCTGCAATAAGTCCAGGAACTTTTCCGTAATAGAAAACCATATAAACCAATACCAATAAGAAGGCAATGATAAACGATATCAAACCGCTGTTAATGGCTTCCTGACCCAATGAAGGACCTACGATGTCTTCTTGTACAATACGTGCAGGTGCAGGCATTTTACCAGATTTCAATGTGTTAGCCAAATCCTTGGCTTCTTCTACAGTAAAGTTTCCGGTAATTTGTGAATTTCCACCGGCGATTTCTCCATTAACTGTTGGGAAAGAATATATATAACCATCCAACGCAATTGCAATAGATTTACCAATATTTTCTTTGGTCATGCGGGCCCAAGTTTTTGAACCTTCGGCATCCATAGTCATACTCACATTGGCATAAGCCGAAGTTTGACTGAAGTCGGCACGTGCATCTGTAATCACATCACCTGCAAGTGGAGCAGTTTTTTCACGATTTGTATATTTAATGGCAATCAGTTGGAAAATTTCACCATTTGTATCCATGGCTTTCACTGTCCAGCGAAGTCCTAAATCTGAAGGCAATACATCCTTAACTTGTTTGAGTGCAAAATAGCTGTTAATTTTAGCAGTATCTTTGCTGTGAGCCATCCCTACTAAAGGACCACGACCCACTTGACC
>JBBSCW010000102.1:0-10055 GCA_038249855.1 Bacteroidales bacterium | reverse complement strand
TAGATAATCAACTTAATATAAAAATTCCATAAAAGAAAATTATCTTTATTTATTTCAAAAGAAAATTAATTTCAATTACTTATTTTGGCTGCCGTTGTTCTTTTGTCTAACATCTATGTTCTCCCGCTCCCCGTTTATTTCGGGATGTTCCATGGGCGGAGATGTCGAATACTCCATTGGTTCTGGATTGTCTAGGCTAGGATAAACATCAATTGTCATTTGTGAAATTGGGAATAAATAATCGCGAGTTTTATCGAATGTTGCAAGAGGCTCAGTTGAGTTTGCTCCTTTGAACACGATATCACCTAAATCTCGGCGTTTGATATCAAACCAGCGTTTCCACTCAAAACCAAATTCAATTCTTCGTTCTTCCATTACCAAATCGATGAATTTATCTTTTGCTAAACCAGTTGGATAAGGTCAAAACGATTTACAGCGCTCTATAAATTCAAATATGCACCTTTTATTCGAAAAAATCCGTGTGCCCAAATCTATCCTGAAAAAGAGCTAAACCACTGAAAACATTCGTTTTATGACAGGGTAGCTGCAAAGTGGGTTAATAGTCTGTAGCGAAATGTCATCATCATCTGCAAACGCATCTCAATAAACAATCATATTCTATTTTCAAAATACTTGCAAACTTTTCCCAAACTATTCAACTGTTATTTATTGAATTACAAAATTGACTATCAAGCAGTTTGGCTATTTTCGTTCGGACACTATTTAGAGATCAGAATATATATAATGTAAATTTATTCTAACCGTTTTATCTAAATAATTTGAAATAATGTATATCTTTACATTTTAATTTAGTTCGGACAATTTACTTAAAGCAGGCTATACCCTGTTAAAATAATAGATGATTTATATGAATAAAATACTAAAAATTGCATTACTTCTGTTTTTCTCGACTAATATTTTTGCCCAAGTTCCAACTAATCAGTATTTTTCAAAAGAAGTACCCTTGAAAGATAAAGAATTTCAGTTCTTTGCTTTTTATATTAATCAGGCTGTAACTTCAAATATCTATCCTTACACCTACTTACAGAAAGGACAAGTTGTGGGTAGACTTTTTGGTGGAAACTCTACTATAACAAGTAATGAGTACACGAGTGCCTATGTTGAGCAACGACTAATTCCTTATTTTATATATTCACCCAGTTTATTCAATGGCAAAGCCACTTTGAGAGCATCTTTTGAATTGGACTGGACTTGGGGAGACGCAGGGAGTGGGACTGGTGGTAATTTTGGTGGTGGATTTTCTGCCGATCAGGTGAACTTACAAACCAAAAACCTTGAAATTGAACTGAATCCTGTGAAAGACTTGTATGTGAATATTGGACTACAGCGTATTTTTGACACACCTTACAATCCATACACAACACTATTCGATAAAATGGCAACTACCGGATATCGGTTGGCCTATTTTGGTACTGATGGTGTTGGAATCTCTGCACGTAAGGAGTGGAATTCTGCCCGGATTAAAACTGGTTACTACAAACTTTATGAGAATTACATTCAGCTCGATGACGATGTTACATTATTTGAGTTAAGTGGGGAAAAAGATTTGAATTCTAATTGGAAAGTAGGAGGTTCAGCTTATTATCTGGCCGATCGTGCATCTGGTGCAGGTGGTGTTGCCGGTTTGGGACAAGGTTTAAACAGCTTGTTGGCTGCACGTACAGGCGCGAGTAAATTTAACTTTGATAATCTTCCCTACAAAGCTGATATTGCTTGGCTTGGTACTTTCTTTAGTCGAAATACCGAACATCGATCTGACCCGTGGAAAGTATCAGGTTTTTTAAATTTTAATATTGGAACTGCCGATACACTTACAAATCAATTTTTGGAGAGAGCTGAATGGATTCGTGCAACTAAAATATTTGGATATGCAGCCAATGTTCGTACTTCGTATCGATACGGACAAAGATTAAATGATAATGTTAGCTTGGATATTATTCATTCGTCGGGCGATGCCAATGGATTAGCAGATGGTAAATATTCAGGTGTAATTACTGGAAACCAATGGGGAGCTCCAGGTGCTAATTTTGTTAGTTCGGGTTCCTACTTACTTATGCCCCATGGCAATGTTATTAATCAAAATACGGCTGCTATTTTCGATATTTCAAACATGGGATATGGTATGACAGCTGCCACCCTGAATGCATCGAAAGAAATTATTCCTAATTTGTTGAATGCAAAAATCGGTGGTGCAGCCGCTATGAGTACCGTAAAACCTTTCGGAGGTGGTTATTTTGTTGGAACAGAAGCGAATGCTAATGTGAGTTATAATTTTAGTCCATTTATGAGTCTTGAACTTCATGGAGCTTATCTTATATTGGGCAATTTTTACGACAGCAGACAAAGTGCCTATGGAAGCCCAGTAAATGGAGGTTCAGAAACACGACCAGTAAATCCTTGGACTGCATTTTTAGTATTTAAATGGTTCTTATTTTAAGTATTTGATTTCTTTTGACAATGCTATTCTGATATTATATCCATGTAAATTAAAACTCAAATTTTAAAATTGCATGGATAAACCATTTTATCACAATAATATGTAGTATCAGACATCCAATACCTATAATTGATAATGAGTAATTTATCAAGATTTGTTCGTAAAATAGATATGCAATTAATCTCAATTATTGCAATATGTCGGTGCATTATTACGAATTGAAACTTACATAATATCAGATAGATATATTCGTAAATTGTCAATTGGATTTATAAATTGTCGCACTTGTTTTTGCGAGGCTATTGGATGTCTGAGTATGTAGCTTCTAAATGAAAATACGACCAATTTCAACTATTGAAATTGGTCGTATAGTATTATATAGAAATCAGATTTGGATTTTTTGCTATATCCTGTGTTTATACAAACCATCATTTTTACATTGGAACACAAAAAAGAATGACAACCGGAATACCAAACCGATTATCATTCATTCTCGTAAAGACGTTAACTAAACCTAAAAAAACTAATTGTTCCAATAAATGTTCCTGGGCAATTCAATCAATAATATCAGTTGCAAAATAAGCCTGACGAACCAAGCAGAAAATCTCATCTATATTATATAGACCGCAAGAATCAAGAATCAAGATATAAAATCCATATTATCAATTACGTGACTAATCAATATGTCAGATTTACAAACTTGTTGTATATATCTATCGTATCGTTGCTGAGTTCTTTAATGGTTGTACTTGTGCCATCTTCAAAAATAGTTTTAATTCTAGGTCTCTTTTGAACCACCGTTTGATTGTCATCAATCGGATTTATTACAACTATTTCAATCTTGGCATTGGTTTATAAAACTCCATCTAAACATCTAGATTTACAAGAAGGACAAGTATAGCTTACGCCAAATCTAAAACATGAAGTGTCATTATTACTCATTATCATACATTTTAATCTACAAAAACAGAAAATGTAGAGTATAACATTGACCATTCCCCATTTTGTTCTTGTAAGGCATTATTGATTTACAAGCATTTATTTTCCTAATGCCAAATTTGGAACATTACCACATTTTTGACCTCTTGAGAATGTTAACATTATTTTAACAACACATTTGACCTATAGGCCTCATTTTACAGTTAATTTGGATTGAAGTCCATTCAAACTGACAATGTACAAACCACTTTTTAAGTTAATATCAATTATGTTATGCCCTTGATGAAGACCATTGGATTTAAACACATTGTGTCCGACCATATCGTTTATTAATAATTCTCCAGTAGTATCGCTATCCAGATTAACTGTTAAACGTCCGTTAGACGATACAGGATTAGGAAATATTGCAATTTCAGATGACTGCTTGCTAGGCGTTACAAATCCGGATATTCCTTCCTTATAAACTTTAATGTCATTTATTATCCACCAATCGCCCTTGGTGACATTACTCACAATCCATACATATCTTCCAATTGCTTTTGGGAAGGTTAAGTCGATAATTGGATTTGTATTACTAGAGATAGTGGCAGCAGAAGTTTTGCCAGTAGGATTAAATAAATCGCCTGATATATTAGGACTTCCAACTGTTCCTGAAGCTGCTGGATTGAAAGGCCATACTTCATCAGTAAGGTAAATATCAACACCTTGAGGGAAATTTGGACCACCCAAATTATAAGTAATTGTGACCTTTACAACTGAATATGAAGCACCCAAATCAATTTTATACCAGCGGTTTAATCCTGATGAACCATATAATGCCCAATATGTTGTTGAAGCGTTTGCACCAAAATCAATTGCTCCCACCGGTGGATAAAGTGCGTCATAACGGTAGGCAGAAGCTGTCCAGTTTGTTTTTGGGATTTCTACCTGTGCCTGAGAGTTGCCAGCCAAGCTGGTTAGCATTACAATTGCGAAAATGTATACTTGAAATTCTTTTATATTTTTCATTTCTATTTTTTTTAATAGTTATACTTAAAATATCTAATTTGATTTTAATGCACTGGTACTAGTCCAGTATATGAGTAAAAGTTGGTCAATTTATATTTACCTCCTTCCTTTATATTAAATTTACTTTCCATTGCTACATGGGCGACTTGTTTCACTACTAACCTATCTCTCAATTCTTTCAAAGTACTCGTCACAGAAAAATACTTGCATATTTGCATTTTTATTCCTCCACTGTTGAGAGTAGCTACTATTAGCTTTTTGTGTAAATCAAGTCCGCATCCTAGTGATACGGCTTACTTTTTACTTTCCAAATTGCAAATTTTGTATTTTTTCTTATAAAATAATTCTAAGTACTTGACAAAAATTTATAAATTGACTTCCAAATTGTAGTTGATTTATAAATAAACTCCCAAAACAGAATCTGTTCAAGTTAATTATACAGCTGTTTTGGGAGTTTTTAGATTGACGAGTTTCAGATTGAAAGATTTAATTCATTTTGTGACATCCTCATTCCATTGTTAACTAAAGCGAATGTCTTCTTTTACTATTAATTAGTATCCATTGTTTTGTGAGATGTTTGGATTCACATCAATAGTAGTTTGTGGAATTGGGAATAAATAGTCTCGAGTTTTGTCGAATGCTGCACGAGGCTCAGTTGAGTTTGCCCCCTTAAACACGATATCACCTAAATCACGGCGTTTAATATCAAACCAACGTTTCCATTCAAAACCAAGTTCAATTCTTCGCTCTTCCATTACTAAGTCGATGAATGTAGCTTTTGATAATCCTGTAGTTACCGAAGCAGGATAAGTTCTGATAGTTCCTGCAGCATTACGCGCTCTGATTCTTACTTGATTCACATAATCTTCAGCTTCAGTATTCGGCCCATTTTTTACTTCACACAAAGCTTCTGCTGCAATTAACAATACTTCGGCATAGCGCATATCCTGATAATTGTTATCGGAATAACGATTCGCTTGCGTAATGAAGGCATCACCTGGAAATCTGGAAAATTTGGCTATATGTGGCCTTTTTTCAGCCCATGTTGTATAGTGTTTTCCGGCAAGTAGTGAGTCAAAACTTACCGCTTTTCTGTAATCATTGGCATTAAACGAATTATAAACAGCAAGCTTTGGAACTAATGAACCAAAACCGGCATTGTAATCTTTAGGCATTGTCATTGATGCCATTAAATCATCGTTGTAAGCACCTCCACCATTGACTCCACTAGCTCCAATAACATTCGCAAGAAAATCTATTGAATAAATGGTTTCTTTAATCGTATTTACAGTTTTTACTGCCTTGAATAGATTTTGATAATCGGCTTCAAGCATATAGTTAAATTTTGCTTTATTATCAATTACATATTTTGCTTCGGCATATGAATTTGGGTAATCTTTAAGTGTTAGATATACCGAGGCCAAATATGATGCAGCAGTACCTTTTGTTGGTCGAGACCTGCAATCAGAAGGTTGTAAGTTTGGTAACCATTGTTTAGCAAATTTTAGATCAGTAATGATGTTTTCGTACACTTTACTTTCAGGTGTTCTAAAAATGGCTGCAACACTTGCAGGATCCGAAACTGGTTTATCGATATAGGGTAAGTCGCCAAAACATCGAACTAATTGATAATAACTAAAAGCCCTATTGAATTTACATTCGGCAATGAGTGGATTGATGTCTTCATCGCTTAATTTCAGTGATATTGCTCCAGCTTCAGCAGTGTTAGCGGCAGCAATTGCTACATAAAACTGATTCCACATCAATCGCATCATAGAGTTATTCGCATTTAATCCATCAAAATTATTGACAAATCCACGATCGGCATTTGGAACGGCAAGGTCGCACATGTCATCTCTAAAAAGCAATGCCGAAACAAATTGACGACCATATAAATTTTCGTGTGCCAACGTTCCATTAAAAGCGAGAACTGCAGCCTGTACATCCCTTTTTGTTTTGAAAAAACCTTCGGGAGCTAATAGACCAATTGGTTTTTCGACCAAGTCGGTACAACTATAAATTCCGGTAGTAAGTACTATTGAAAGCACTAAATATTTTAATATTTTCATATATGTATTATTTATTTTTAATTATTAAAAAGCTACATTCAAACCTACTGTAATTGATTTAGCCATTGGATAACTGGCATAGTCGGTTCCTTGATTTAAATTTGATGTTCTGTAATTTACTTCAGGATCAAAACCCCTATAATCGGTTATTGTAAATAGATTTTGAGCACTCACATACACTCTTAATTTCTGAATTTGGAGTTTTTGAGTAATGTTCTTTGGCAAATTATATCCAAACATAATATTTTTTATTCTGATATAACTTCCATCCATTACCCATCTCGAAGAAGGTTTTAATGAACGTGAGAGGTTTTTTATTGGAACATTTGTATTGGTATTGGTTGGCGACCAGCTTTTTAATGCTTCTCTGGTGGTATTATAACCATAAGCACCTAAGTTTTCCAACTCCTGTAGTTGATAGCTGTAAATATCATTGCCTTGTGACCCATTTATAAAGATGGTAAGGTCAAAGCCTTTGTATTTGAACTCATTATTAAATCCGAATATAAAATCAGGATTTGGATTACCGATAATTTTTTGGTCATTTGTGTTCAAAATATTATCTGGTTGGCCAGTAAGTTTGCCATCTGTGCCCATACCGTCAACATCCTTATACTTTTCACCTCCGACCATTTGTTCAAAACCTGCACCGGGAATAAAAGTGTCACCAGTCTGATAAACACCATCGTAAGTATAACCATAAAAGCTTCCCAAAGGCTCACCTTCTCTCATGATACGAGCATTGGCAAATCCGGGCCAATGACCAGGGTTATTTCCGTACAGAATATCTTTATGATTGGGGAGTTCAAGAATTTTATTTTTGTTAAAGGAAATATTGAAATCGGTATTCCACTCAAATTTTCCTGTAATGTTCTTGCTATTTACGCTGAATTCTAAACCTTTATTTTCTAATTTTCCAACATTTTGAATTTGGTTAAGGATACCAGAATAAGGTGGTAAGTTTACTGAAAAAAGCAAATCTTTAGTTACATTTCGGTAAGCATCTACGGTTAGACTTATTCTATTCTTAAAGAAACTTATATCAGTACCAATATTAGTAGATATTGTACTTTCCCATTTTAGATTGTCATTTGAAGTCGCGTTTGGTAAAACAGCAGTTACCGGAACACCATTCACAATGGATAGAACTGGAGTTAATCTCGCAAGCGTTTGATACGAATTAATGGCCTGATTACCGACAACACCATAAGAAGTTCGCCATTTCCACTGACTGATAAGTTTCTGGTTTTGCATAAAGTTTTCATTGTGCATGTTCCAGGCAAACGAACCCGATGGGAAGAAAGCCCATTTGTGGTTTTTACTGAATTTTGAAGAACCATCGTAACGTGACGTAACAGTCAATAAATATCTATTGCTGAACGAATAATTTAATCTACCATAGAATGAAGTCAATTGATCACTGATTAGGTTAGAGGTTGCAATTGATGGAGTTACAGTACCAGCACCCATATTCCAATATGAGAAAGCATCTGTAATAAAAGTATTCGAATTAGCTCCCCATGTTTCAAACCTATCATTAGCATACGAATAACCAGCCATTACATTAATTTTATGGTTTTCGGCAAATGTTTGATTGAAGTTAATATAATCTTCTGAAACAATCGAGGTATTTTTCAAAGCACTCATACTGGCATTTCCATTTCCGGCAGCAAGACTTGTAAGCGAAGATGCATAATTACCAGTTCTATCGCTTTTGGTAGTTATACCTAAAGTAGATTTGAAACTAAGATTTTTTAGAATAAAATATTCTCCCGAAAGATTTGTCTGAAAACGATCGCTGATAACATTTCTGGTGTTTTCATGTAGAACAGTATATGGATTATCAATAGGGTCACCCAATTTTGCGAGTGAATAGGTAACTCCGTCGGGCTTGTAGATTCCCTGATCGGGCATAAACCTTAATGCAGATCCAATAACACCGGCCTGTGCGGCACCACCAGAAGATTCTTGGGTAATTACCCCATCCTGTCCGGTTCTTTGTGCAAACAGATTAACTCCAATATTAAATTTCTCGTTAACCTTCAAATTTACATTACTTGTAATCGACATTTTCTCATAACCAGAGCCGATTATTAGACCATTTTGATTGTAGTATGAGCCTGAAACATAATAATTTGCATTATCAGAGCCTCCTGAAAGTGATATTTGATGGGTTTGTATGTTTCCTTTTTGGAAAATAACATCTTGCCAATCGGTATCAAATCCATCACTTACATAGGATGGATAAAAAGTTTTATTGAAATCAAGAAATTCTTGAGCGTTCATTAAATCTATACGTTTCGATACTGATTGATCTGAGTATGATGCATTATATTCAATTCTTTTATTTCCTTTGCTACCTTTTTTTGTAGTAATCATAATTACCCCATTGGCACCTCTTGAACCATAAATAGCTGTAGATGAAGCATCCTTTAATATTTCCATCGATTCAATATCCTCTGGTTGAGGTAAAAAAGCACCTGGAAATCCATCCACTACATACAATGGTGTACTGCTAGCGTTAATTGAGGAACCACCCCTGATTTTCACTGTCATCGATCCGCCTGGTTCTCCATTGTTGGACGTTATTTGAACTCCTGATGCACGACCTTGTAAAGCTTGTACTGCTCCAGCCGTTGGAAAAGAACTTAGTTGTTGTGCATTAACTGATGAAACCGAACCTGTTAAATCACTTTTTCTCATTGAACCATAACCCACTACTACAATTTCGTCTAGTGTTTTGGTGTCCTCATCGAGTTTCACTTTATAATTGATACGATTGTCAACGATTACTTCTTCTGATACATAACCAATATAGGAAATTTTTAATTGATCTTTGGTTTTTACCTCCAAGCTAAATTTACCATCATTATCGGTTATAGCTCCTGCATTTTGACCCTTTACCAAAATACTTGCTCCAATGATAGGTTCACCATTAGCATCGGTTATAAGTCCTGTGATTTTTTTAAGACTTCCAGCTTTTTCAGATTTAGTACCCGTTTTTTTCTCAATCAAGTACAATTTGTTGTTCTTGATTTCATACTCGATATTCGTGTCTTTCAACAACAGTGTCAATGCTTCATCAACCTGCACAGAGTTTACATTGATACTTACCTTTCGGTTTAAGTCAACAATCTGTTCGCTGTATACAGGCGATAATCCAGTTTGTTGTTTAATGGAGTTTAACACTTTCTCGAAGGTCTCGTTTTGAAACGAAAGTGTTACATTCTGTGCTGTCGCATTCATTGCAAAAACGGCCAGAAACAAGGATAGCAAAATGACTTTTGCCAATGGTTTTCTTTTTTTCATGCACTTGTAATTTTTAAAGTTAGTTTTTTTTTATTTGTATTCAGTAAACACATAATTTGAAAAAAGGTATGAGTGTATATTAAAAAAAATAAACCTGTTGAAATACAATTTTTTTTTTGCATAGTCAACAGGTCTAAATTTATATTCAAATTAGACTAATTTAATGTCGAAATAGTGAAACTATTCTCATTCTTCCTTGCAAATTTAATTTTTGATACTTTTTCCAAATCATTTACAATTTCGTCAATATTGATTTTGCTGGTTGAAATACT
>JBBSCW010000101.1:0-10077 GCA_038249855.1 Bacteroidales bacterium | reverse complement strand
TGAGCTAAAAGCCCGAATTTGTTTTACAACTTCTCGGAAAAAGTTGGTTTTGTTTTTAGGATTCGAACTGTCGACTCTTCCGATGTATCGGAATGCTCTGAACCAGCTGAGCTAAACGCCCGAATTTAATTTCGGGATAAAATACTTTTCTCCAAAAGCGTTGCAAAGATACGGTTTTTTTTTAATTTACAAAATATATAATTCACTTTTTTGAGCTGTTTTTCGATGTTTCAAAATTGTCTTTTTCGAGAAACAATATTTCTACTATTTTGAAATATTACTCTACTGAAAATCAATATAATAAGAATTAAATTTGAAAAAATTAACAATCGCATTTATGTAATTCATTTTAGAATATAGGATTATAGGTACTCAAATCTACCAAATTCACTCTCTATTAGTAGCTCTTTTTGATTAGCAGCTTCGCAAAATCCTACAATTTGAGCCTCGATATTGAATGAAGTGGCGATGTCAATAACTTTTTGAGCATGCTCAGCGGGTAAGTAAACCTCCAAACGATGGCCCATATTAAATACTTTATACATCTCTTTCCAATCGGTACCTGATTCTTTTTGTATGAGTTTGAAAAGTGGAGGTACAGGAAATAGGTTGTTCTTGACTACTTTCAAATCTTTAATAAAATGTAGGATTTTAGTTTGTGCACCTCCTGAGCAATGCACCATGCCGTGAATTTCGGAATGCATCGTTTCCAGCATTTTTTTTACAAACGGAGCATAGGTTCTGGTTGGTGATAAAACTAATTTGCCAGCATTGATTCCTAAATCCTCAATTTCGTCAGTTAATTTACGTGAACCTGAATAGGCTAAATCGGCAGGAATGTCAGAATTGTAACTTTCAGGGTATTTCAATGCCAAGTAATTAGCGAATACATCATGTCGTGCCGAAGTTAGGCCATTGCTTCCCATACCACCATTGTATTCCTTTTCGTAAGTGGCTTGCCCGCTCGATGACAAGCCTACAATAACATCGCCGGCTTTGATATTGGCATTGTCAATTACATCTTTACGACGCATACGACAAGCCACGGTACTGTCTACAATAATTGTACGTACCAAATCGCCAACATCGGCAGTCTCACCACCAGTTGGATAGATATTGACGCCCATTGTGGCCAATTCATCTACTAATTCGTTTGTACCATTGATTATTGCCGAAATCACTTCGCCTGAAATCCGATTTTTGTTTCGACCAATGGTAGAGGATAAGAGAATATTATCGGTAGCCCCAACACAGAGCAAATCATCAATATTCATAATTAGGGCATCTTGTGCAATCCCCTTCCAAACTGATAAATCACCAGTTTCTTTCCAATAAACATAAGCCAATGACGATTTTGTTCCAGCTCCATCAGCATGCATTATATTGCAATAATCAGGGTCGTTTCCTAAAAAATCTGGAATAATTTTACAAAATGCTTGTGGATATAATCCCTTGTCAATGTCTTTGATAGCATTATGAACATCTTCTTTCGATGCTGAAACTCCGCGTAAATTATAACGTTGATCGCTCATTGTATGAATTTTGTATTATTTATTTTGTATGATAAGTTCCGTTTATGTGTTGATATTCAATATTATATCAGATAATTATCTTCCCGATTCAGATATCATTTTAGAAATTTTATTATTCAATTTTGTTTCTTTCAACAGTTTTTCTAGGTTTATATGCATCCGATAGCACCAAAAATTTCGTGGGTTGCTAGGCACATTTATTCTTTCTGCAAAAGGATGTTCCAAACTTAATTTATCACTTAGTGCCATCCAATCTTGCCAAGGCAAAATAATCCACATAGCTTTTGAATTGAGATGTTGATCGATTATTTTATCAGCTATCCATTCTTCACATTTAACAGGTGCGGGTCCTGGCATTCCCAAGGCATGATTATAAAATCGCTGCGTTAGAACTTCATCTTCCTCCCACCATGCCCGAATTGGATTCATATCATGAGTAGAAGTTGTGCAAACTGACATAGAGGGCGCATCAGCAGGCATGGCGAATTCGGCATTTGGTTTTTTTGGCATACGTTGTATTTCCAAACTTAGAATTTCTAAGGAATTCATTACATCTGGAACAGAATCGGGCACCATCCCTAAATCTTCGCCACAAACCAGCATATTGGTGGCCGAAATTAATGCAGGGAGCTTTTTTAATGCCTCTTGTTTCCAGAAGTCGTTATGTCGATGATAAAAATAATCTACATATATTTTATCTAAAACTCTACGTGTTTCATCATTCAAATCTTTGAACGACAAAGAGCTATGTATAGAAATCCGAGGATGAAAAAGCTCAGAATTTGAAGTGTCCCTTACAAAAAGCACTTCGCAATGCAACATATAAAGTCCATCGCGAATAAGCACTTCCTTATTACCAAAGTTATAACCTAATGCTGCGAAATGTTTTTCAATTTTCTTTTGTGTGTCGTATTCAGGTTTGAATTTATAGTTTTGCCACCCATCAGTGAGCAAATATTCTCGTTTTACATCATCGGTATATTTCCCAAAAGTGGTATAAAGCACATGTTCTTTCATGTAAGGTTTCAGGTATCTGTTTTCGTCCCACCACAACCCCTGATTTTCGAGTTCAGTTTTTGTAAATGGCAAAGCGGGATTGAAACTACCCGTTAAGCCCCAAACATCGTTGATTGGGATTTCCCAAATGCGGAAAAAGCCTAATATGTGATCGATGCGGTAGGCATCGAAATATTCCGATAGTTTTTGAAATCTTTTTTTCCACCATTGATATCCATCCTGAGCCATGAGGTGCCAATTGTAGGTTGGGAATCCCCAGTTTTGACCTGTAACTGAAAAGTCATCGGGCGGAGCGCCTGCTTGTACCAAAGTGTTAAATAGTTGCGGATCGGTCCATGCGTCAACACTTCGTGGACTAACACCAATCGGAATATCTCCTTTGATGGCAATTCCTTTTGAACGAGCGTATTCATGCACTTCGCTCAGTTGTAAATGCAAGTGATATTGGAGAAAATAATAAATAGCAATCTTAGGGAAGTGTTCTTTTGTTGATTGACAAAGTTCTTCTATTTCAGCGGGATTGTAAGTAGAATAATTTTCCCAATTTCCAAATTCAGGAGTTCCATTCTGGTTGCGTAAATACGAAAAAGCAGCGTAAGGAACAAGCCATTCTTTGTTGCTTTCGAAGAATGTTTTATAACCAATCGATTCAAAAATTTTGTTGCTTTCAGTAGGAAATACTTCTTCAAAATATTCCCATTTAGCATCCATAACATGCTGATAATCTGAGAAAGTCTTGTCGTTTAATTCCAAGCGTTTGGCATCAAAATAAGCTTTTCTTTCTTTGTCCTTGAATTTTCCTATTTTATCTAAACGCAAATAAATGGGATGTAAAGCATACACCGAAACCGCATTGTAAGGGTAAGAATCGTAATTGGTGTGATATAAAATGGTGTCGTTAATCGGTAAAGTTTGAATCAGTCGTTGACCAGTTTTAACAGCCCAGTCAATCATTAGTTTGAGGTCTTCGAATTCTCCAATGCCAAAACTCTTTTTGCTACGAAGTGAAAATACTGGGATGGCAACGCCTGCACCTTTCCAAGAGGGTAGGGTTCTTTCAAAATGTTCTTCGGTTACAACAGTAAATACTTCTTTAACTATTGATTCTATTCTTCGGTTCGGACCGCCTCCCCATGCTAAAACTTCATCGGTAGTAGAGTCAACAATAAGGAATTTATATTCTAGGGGAAATTTTAGCTCACTAGTATCTAATTCAACTTTCCACAATGGGTAATTAGCTTCATCGAGTCTTACTTTTCTATTCACATCCCAATTTCCCAAAGCATCTTGATTACCAATGATAGCGAAATACCTGTCAGCTTCTATTTGAGCACAATTGAGTTGTAGCAATAAATTGCCTTGTTTTATGCTTTTTCTGGTTTTATTGTCGCGTTTGAAAAAGCAGTCTTTGAAAATATCAGTAACAAATGGACTATCGCCAGCAGGTCGTCTGAAAGTGTCTATAATATCAATAGAATCTTGATGCTTAGGTAGTTTTAAAATTCGGTTAGAACCAAATTCATTTTCGTAAGTGTTATTGGTATTCCGAATAGCATAATTATATATTAAATCCTGTGGTTTGTCAACCGAATATTCTAATACCCAATGCGTTTTGTTAACACATTTCATGGCTAAAATATTAGGCTTAGTCGACGAATTTTGGAAATGTATTAATAAACAGAGAGTTTGTCCCCATTCGGTATGGTATTGGATGTTAAAATGAATTTTCATTAATCAAATTTGATGTGGTTTGTTTGCAAAAATAGAATAAATACGGTTATTTACTTTAATAATTTGAAACCAAGTTATAATATATTATGCAAACGATTGCTGAAAGCCAATAAAACAACAAAACTCACAACTTTTGGAGTAGTGAGTTTTGAGGGATTGAGGTTCGTGGCGGATTCGAACCGCCGTCGACGGTTTTGCAGACCGGCGCCTAACCACTCGGCCAACGAACCTTGTTTTTCGGTCTGCAAAGATAATATAATTTAGGGTCGATACAAACAATTGGCAATAAAAAATTCACATTGACAATTTATTTGCGGCGATTCATGTTCCCTTTACCTTCCCAATTTTTAATCAATTCCTTTCTAAATGAGCGTTCTGCACTGAAAAAATTAAAGATTTTTTCAGGAGGAAGTTGTTTTTTTAAACTGAAATAATAGTTTTCTAGCAATCGTGCTTTTTGAACCTCTACAAGTACATATTGTTCATTCAATTTTTCATATTCAGCTACTGTTTTCGAAGTTGTGTTATTTCTAAATTTATGGTATTCATATCTTTGTGAGTCCATTAATTTCCACACACCAGATTCATATTCTATAAATAATGGTTTTAATTTCTCAGTTTGTATTTCGGTAAGTTTAGCTTTTTCCACAATAAATTCCCATTTGCGGTTGTGCATTTCGTCTACTTTCATATTGCGTTGTGCAAAAAGTTGAGTAGTAAAAAACAAGATGAAAAAAAGTATATAATTCTTCATGTTAGTGTATTTTAATCTATTGATTGTTTTCTTCGTTCAAATAATAATTCATTATGTCCGACTCATCTACTTGCGATGCAAAATATAATTCGTAGTTATCAGTACTTGTAAGTTGCTGTTTATCAGCCTTAAATGTGAACAATAGGCTTATGACAAAAATACCCACAAACATGGCAGCCATAAACATCCAAGGTTTGAGCAGATTCTTAACCGGAGTAGGTTTGAGTATTACGCTCGCTTCAATTTCTGATGCAAATTTCTCAAAGTAATTTTCGGGTATTGTGAAGGGTAATTTTATATCGAAATTACCTAACGATGTGTTTTTTTTATCTTCCATAACTCTATCTTTTTTCCTAACTTGTAACTCTTCCTGAGTAATACTTTTTTTGACAGGATTTACTCCCGATGACTATCGTGGATTAGAGGATTAATAATTTATTTCATTATAATTTCAGAATTAAATAACTGGACTTATATGCAATCAACACCCTAAATAGTAAATTGTAAATGTCTAAATTGTAAATTCTTCTATGCTTGTAACTTTTTTACTCGTAGCTACTTACATGTCTATATTTCCTAAATAATTTTCTATTTTCTTCACAGCATGATGATAAGATGCTTTAAGTGCACCCACAGAAGTACCTAGAATTTCACTCATTTCATCATAAGTAATGTCCTCAAAATACTTCATATTAAAAACCAATCGTTGTTTTTCGGGCAATGTTACGATTGCTTTTTGTAAAAGCATCTGAATCTCATCACCATCGAAATAAGAATCAGCTTGGAGCGATTGAATTAATAAAGTTTCTTCATCGTCCATTAAATTAAGATTTTTCAATCGCTTATTTGCCAAAAAAGTAAGTGTTTCATTGGTCGCAATCCTGTATAACCAACTTGAAAGTTTAGAATCGCCTCTGAAACTACCCAATCCATTCCAAGCTTTCATAAAAGTATTTTGCAAAACATCATTCGCATCATCGTGTATCAGAACCATCTTACGAATATGCCAATAAAGTCGTTCCTGATACAACTGTACAATACCCGAAAATGCTTTATCCCGTTGGTGCTTATCGTTTATTTGAAGTAGTATTTCTGCTTCGGGTAGGTTCATTTTTAAGTTTGTATGGCGTGAAATTATTTATAATACTATTGTTGAAACTTGTTAATTGATTTACTTTTGTTAGTTAGACCTGAAAATAGCAGCTAGGTTTAATTGTTAATGATCATTTAGACATGATTTTATGCTTTTTGTGCTTTTATCATTCTATCATTGCCCGACAAATCTTTGCGGAGTTGAACGTTGTAAAAACCATTAACTACTAAGATTTTGACGATTTCTTGTGTCCAATCTCGATGTGTTTCAAAGAAGAGATAACCCCCAGTTTTGAGCTGTTTTAATGCAAACTCCATTATTTTCCGATAGAAAATTAGAGGATCAGCATCTGGAACGAATAAGGCAATATGCGGTTCATGGTCGAGTACATTGGGTTGTATTTCAGCTTGTTCACTTTTTGGGATGTAAGGAGGATTGCTCACAATTATATTCCATTGAAAATCAGATTTAGAGTATTTCTCAGCATTTAAAATATCCACTTTTTGAAAAATTACTTTAACTTTATTTACTTCTGCATTTTGTGTGGCAATTTTCAAAGCTTCATCCGAAATGTCGAAGGCTATAACTTGTGCTTTTGGAAACAGGCAGGCAAGTGTAACTGCTATACAACCGCTCCCAGTGCCAATATCAAGCATGTGAGTCTCATTATCTTTATCACAAGATTCAACAATCCATTCGATTAATTCTTCTGTTTCTGGACGAGGAATGAGGACTGCATCCGAAACCAAAAATGGGAAACCATAGAATTCAGTTTTGCCTACAATATATTGAATAGGAGTGTGAATTTTAAGTTTATTTACAAAAGTATTCAACATTGCTCGTTGAACATCAGAAAAAATAGTATTTTTGTTTACAATTATTTCAACTTTTGAATATCCTGTGATATGTGACAAAAGTATATAAGTAAAACTTTGAATTTCATTGGCGGGATAAATGCTCGCTAATTCCTTTTTGATGTATTGTATTGCCTGTTGCATGCAACAAAGATATAAAAAACGAACATAAACCAAAACATCTCAAATAAGAATTTAATATGTTGGAGGCTGAAAACCGATTACTGAATGTAACTGAAAATACTGAGTTGGACGAATTATACATGCAACGTTGCCTTTGGTTGGCTCATCATGCTGCAAGTTATGTTGCCCCCAATCCTATGGTTGGTGCTGTGCTTGTTTATCAGGGCGAAATAATTGGCGAAGGTTATCACCATAAATACGGGCAACCACATGCTGAACCAATTGCTATAAAGTCAGTTAAGAATCCAGAGTTATTGAAAGAATCGACTTTGTATGTAAGTTTAGAGCCATGTTCGCATTATGGAAAAACTCCACCTTGTGCTGATTTCATTATTCAAAGTGGAATTCCCCGTGTAGTAATCGGGACTTATGATCCCAATGAAAAAGTTTCCGGTCGTGGAGTAAAGTGCTTGTTGGATGCGGGTATTGATGTGAAAGTAGGCGTGATGGAAACGGAATGTAGGGAATTGAATAAGCGTTTTTTTATGTTTCACGAAAAGAAAAGACCTTATATTACCCTAAAATGGGCACAGACGAAAGATGGATTTATGGACAAAATTCGTCAAAGTCCCGAAGAGTTGCCTTTGCAAATTTCTAATCCACTAACCCGGGTTCTGACCCATAAAATGCGTTCGGAAAATCAGTCTATAATGGTCAGTACCAACACTGTGCTTTTGGATAATCCTTCGCTCACGGTGCGAAGCTGGACAGGAAAAAATCCCATTAGATTTGCTCTGGATCGGCAGGGTTTAATTCCACCGAATTTTAATTTATTAGATGGTAGAGTTCAAACTTACATATTCAGTAATTCAGCCAAAATATCATCACCGAATGTTGAATACATCCAAGAAAGTTTTGACAAGGATAGTTTGGAGAATATCGTAAAAAAAATATACGAACTTAATATTAATTCCATTTTGGTGGAAGGCGGAGCAAAATTGTTGAATAGTTTTATCGAAAAGAATCTTTGGGATGAGGCAAATGTCGAAATTTCAAATCAGATAGTCAATGAAGGTGTTGCGGCTCCGCTATTCAAAGCTAATGTTTCAAGTCTTGGAAAATACAATGGACATTCGTGGATAAACTATAAAAACGATGAACGATCATGAATTTTGACCTAAAAAATTGAATCTTATTCAATTCTTTCAGATGTTTAAAACCTTATATCTAAATGAAACTGAATTATGAATAATGTCATCACAATAATTTTCTTTGGACTCTATTTTTACACGCTGATAACTTCCATATCAGTGTTATTGCTCGAAAACAGGAATCCGGTGAAATCACTTTCTTGGGTATTGGTTTTGTTATTTATACCCGTGTTGGGATTGATAATTTACTTAATATTTGGACAAACTTATCGTAAGCAAAAGTTAATTTCAAGCAAAAGTATACGTAATGCTTCAAAAGAAAATCATGAAGTTTTTGATATCAATAAGTTGGAAAACAATGTGCTTGATAGTAATCAACTTAATTTGATAAAAATGCTTTATCAAAACAGTGATGCTTCGGCGTATGTGAATAATTCAATTGAAGTTTTGTCGGATGGAAAAGCTACTTTCGACTCTATGTTTGATGCCATTCGGAATGCTAAAAATCATATTCATGTTGAGTTTTTCATTTTTGGTAATGATAAGATATCAAATGAATTAAGAGAATTGCTTATAGAAAAGGCGAAACAAGGGATTCGAGTACGAATGATTTACGATTATTGGGGAAGCTTTTTCTTATCTCGAATCTACTTACAAACTTTGCGAGATGCAGGTGTTTATTTACGGTCTTTTTTACCATTCAGGCTGCGTTTAGGTCGTAGTAAAGTTAATTATCGGAATCATCGTAAATTATTAATTGTGGATGGAATTTTAGGTTTTACAGGCGGTTTGAATTTTGCCGATCGCTATATTTTTGGAAATTCCTTAGGATTTTGGCGTGATACATTTGTTAAATTTGAAGGTTCGGCCGTTCATGGCTTGCAACAATTATTCTTAATCGATTGGTATTTTGTGGAACGTAAAATGATAACCGATCCGAAATACTATCCCGCTCCTAAAAAATTCCGAAAGAATATTGTACAAATAGTAAGTAGTGGCCCCGATACCGACTGGGAGGCAATTATGCAAGGAATTGCATCAGCTATTATGTCGGCCACTAAATACGTTTATATTCATACGCCCTATTTTATTCCGAACGATGTGATAGAAACTTGTTTGCAAATGTCGTCGCTGAGTGGGGTGGATATTCGGTTGATGATACCTTCAAAGTCAGATTCAAAATTATCAGATGCGTGTACTTCAAGTTTTTTGGGCAAAGCCTTGGCAGCAGGAATCAGGGTTTTTAAATACAAAAAAGGTTTCCTGCATAGTAAAGCCATTGTAATCGACAATTTTATTTCAATAGTTGGGTCGGCTAATTTAGATGAGCGTAGTTTTAATCATAATTTTGAAGCTAATGCTTTTATCTATGAAACTGAAACGGCTGAGACTTTAACGAAACTGTTTGAACGAGACATGCTTAATTGTAAAGAATTGACTTTGGAAACATGGAACAGTAGAACTAAACGACAAAAGCTCAAAGAATCCTACGCACGTTTATTCAGTCCAATCATGTAATGAAATCCTCAAAAAGTCCCATTAATACTCGAATTTGAGTTAATTTTGACTGAAAAATTTCGGTTAAATGAAAATTATTGATTACTTTTGTACCACAAAAAATAAGCGGGATGTAGCTCAGCCCGGTTTAGAGTACTGGTCTGGGGGACCAGTGGTCGCAAGTTCGAATCTTGTCATCCCGACTGCTTATTATCAAAGGTTTACATGAAAATGTGAACCTTTTCTGTTTGGATAGGTAAAATAATGGTAAAACACATGATCAGGTAAAACACAAATAAATACAACTTCAACAAAGTATTATTGT
>JBBSCW010000100.1:0-10110 GCA_038249855.1 Bacteroidales bacterium | reverse complement strand
TTTGCTTGATATTACCAATCTTGCTGAAGTCCAAAAGGTAATTGCTCAAACAAAGCCAGATGTGATCATCAACGCAGCCGCCATGACACAAGTAGACCACTGCGAAACCGAAAAAGAAAAGTGCTGGCTTAATAATGTAACGGCCGTAGAAAACCTGGTAAAGGTGTGCGAACAAACCAGTACATGCCTGATCCATGTTTCCACCGATTTTATTTTTGATGGAACGCGGGGTCCGCTGGACGAAACAGAAAAACCAAATCCACTCAGCTTCTATGGAGAAAGTAAATTGGCAGCCGAAGTGGCGATCCAAAAAAGTAACATCAATTGGGCCATCTTACGGACGGTATTGGTGTATGGCGTTACCCAAGACATGAGCCGCTCGAACATTGTATTGTGGGTGAAGAAAAGTTTAGAAGAAGGTAAGACTATCAATGTAGTAAACGACCAATGGCGCACACCAACGTTAGCAGAGGATTTAGCGTTGGGCTGCTATTTGGCCGCCACTAAAAAAGCAAAAGGTATTTTTAATATCTCAGGCGAAGAGATGATGACTCCTTACGACATCGCTATTGCAACTGCCGAATTTTTTGGATTAGATAAATCCCTCATCCATCAAACCGACTCCGCCAAATTTAAGCAGCCCGCTGCCCGCCCTCCCAAGACTGGTTTTATTATCGACAAAGCAAAAATAGAATTGGGATATAAGCCAAAGAGTTTTGTAGAGGGGCTTGGGATAGTAAGGTCATTGATGAAGAAGAATTAGTATTTATTCGTAGCAGAGTCTTGCCCCAAACCCTGCGTTATTAAAAGATGCCGACAAAGTGCTCGAAACGGGAGACCCGGCTGAGAAATAAATTGATCTGACCAGCTGGGGAATTTTATTGATTTTGTTTTGATCTACTTTTGTTTCTTTAGCGGTAACAATTCTATCTGGTAACAATATTATTGTTGACGGATTTTTTCTGAATTATTAACCGTGGCCTTTCTTACGTAATCGTGTAGTTATATATTGTTATGTTTAGTGGTTTTCATTTGTACAATATCCACTAAAAAAGCAAAGGCCATTGAAAAATAGATATATCCTTTTGGTATCTCAAAATGTAATCCTTCGGCTAGTAAAGAAACACCGATCATCATCAAAAAGCACAATGCAAGTATTTTAAACGATGGATGTTTTCGGATGAATTCGCCTATTGATTTGGAAGCAATAAGCATTATTACAACAGTCACTACCACTGCAACGTACATCACCCATAGTTCTTCGACCATTCCCACAGCGGTAATTATAGAGTCAATAGAAAATACTAAATCTAGAATTATAACTTCTGTTAATAATTTACCAAAATTCTTTGCTTTGGTAACGCTGGTATTTTCGCTATTAGATAATTCTGTTTTACGATAAATTTCTCTGGTACTTTTATAAATCAAAAAAAGCCCACCAAATATTAAGATTAATCCTTTTCCTGAAAAAGAAGTTTCAAACAGGGTGAATAAAGTTTGGTCTAGTTTCAAAATCCATGAAATGACTGCTAATAAACAAAGTCTCATAACCATTGCTAAGCCGATGCCCCAATAACGAAGCTTGTTCCTTTCCTCTTCTGGCAACTTGTCAGCTAAAATCGAAATGAAAATGATATTATCTATACCTAGAATTACTTCTAAGGCTATCAGGGAAAGTAAAGGGATTATTGAGTCAACCATATTAGTGTTTCTTGAACTATTTTTGTTGCGTTGCCCGGACATCGTTGGTTGGGCGACCAACGATAACAGGATAATTTCTTAATCCGATTCTTCTCAACCTTTGTATTGACGAATTCTGAGATCTTTAAATTCTACACGCATAGGCTCTCCCGAGTGGAGCTGTAACGCAATGATGCCTTTGGCTAAAAAATATTTTTGTTCATAATCTTCGACCTTGCACATTAGTATACCATCGAGCGTAACCGCTACCTTTCGCCCCTTGGCAATAATCCAATAGTCATTCCAGTCGCCCCTCTTGTATGCATCCAGTAGCTTGAATGGACTGGCGAAATTACTGACAGACCTGTTTCCCACGGAATCAATAAGCACACTGTCCCCGCGCTGTGCGAACGTAGCAAGCGGCTTGCGGCCAAAAAGATATAGATGACCTACGGAATAGCCACTCACATCGAAGTCTGCCTGATACCCCAACGCATCCCAGTTCGCAACCTTTTGACTGCGGATCTGAATGCCAGAGTTAGCTTCCTTACCAGAAATCCGAAAGCGGCAACGCATCTCAAAATCTGCAGGTTCGCCACCTTTCCAATACAAGAAGATTGTCTGTTTACTGGCCTTCTTTGTTTCACCAATAATTGCCCCGTCTTTTACCTTCCAAAATCTGGTCGCTCCATCCCAGCCGGACAAATCCTTACCATCGAACATTGAGGTAAATCCTTCTTCCAAATGCTGCGAATAAACACCCATGTTTACCAACCAGCAGAGAATCATTATTAAGCTGATTGATTTGTAGGTGATTCTATTGAACCCGGTTGCTTCTATTTTTGATGTTGCCATGAGTTGTAAATATTTCTATTTTGGGTTAAAGCTATTTAATTAAGTGCATCTCTAAAAACCTTTGTTATCTTCACCTCAACCCTTTCCCTTCTCCCCCGATAGCTATTGGGAAGAAGGATGAGCGGAGTTTTTATAGATGCCCTTACCGTAAACTGTTTGTTAAATCTATATCCACTTATTTCTTTCAAAAATAATATAGCGCTAAAAAGTAAAAATATTATCTATTTTTTCAGTGTCGTTTTTATAAAATTGTTGGGAATTGTCTGGCTGCGGAAAACGTGGCTCGTCTTTCAGTGTCGGCTGTGCGTTGCTTTTTTTATTATTTTTAAAGTGTTGAAAAAATATTTTCAAATTTTTTTTGGGTGGCAAAGGTGGAAGTTCTTTTGTAATTTTTGGTCTGTGCGTTGGCTTGTGCGAAACAAAGTTCACGAACACCAGAATAATCATTTAAAGTTAGTGAGTAATTACAAATGTGCTTACACCTTTATGTCAAGCATCGTCTCCCGTCTCGAGGACGATGCGCTTTGAATCAGCCACACTTTTAAAATCTTTACAATATACAATTCTGATTTTCAAATGTTTCTCACTGTGTTCGTAGAAGTAGTAACTTGAATGCAAATATGCTTCTGCACTAGCAGCCAGTTGCCATTTCTTATCTACCGGATTGGCGTGAATGTAGTGGAGCTTTTGCAATAGGAATTTTTCAGTAAAGTATGGTTTGATGTCCGATGATACTTCAAAAACTCTATGTTTCTTTTTTTTCTTCCGAAGTAAGTCTGATCTTGCTCACTTTGAGTTAGCTTGATGGCCACGAAGAAAAATTAGAAATTTATTTCAAAGCAAAACTCTACTTTCAATACGTATCGTCCCCGAGCCGGGAGACGATATTTGACATTAAAATAACTGAATGTCAAAACTTGCGATGGTCAAATCATCGCGGAATGAATTGCTTGGCATCGCAAAAAATAATGGCCATTGACAAACGAAATAAAGTGGTCAACCACCACGGAATCTCCTGTACTTGCCATTGTGTTTTAAATTTAAGGGTTGAACATTATAGAAAACGATACTGCTATACGAAATGAATTTATCGTTAGTTGTATTGGCTAATTATAATAGATAAAAATGGGTAAGGACTATGTTTGACAGGATTTCCTTCATCGCTTTTTGCTTTAGATATTACTTGGACGAAAGAAATAGTGAAATTAATTAAGGAAAAAGGGGTTCAAGTCTGGTCGCTCCGTGTCAAAAGCTATTTCAACCCTAATTTTTTGAAACTACATCTATCGTTTAGCATTTTTTTAGATAGATCAAAACCCAATTCTTTAGCTGATTCTTTATAGGCTGTTCTTAAGTCGCGGCTTTCAAATTTATAATGTGGATACAAAGCTTTCACTATCTCTTCGCTGTTTGTTAAAAATTGACGGATGTCCAACATGGCAATGATGTGAAGCGTTGTCAATATTTTTACGCTCGAATCAATGGCCTTGACTGCCCTGTGAAATTTCAAATCATCCGAAAGAATATATTGGGCCTTTACTTCTTTCTGCTGAGCGAATACTTCCGCCTCTCCCTTATGAATATCCTTTTCTCCTTGAATAATGGTTAGCACGATTTTGTCGTAACGAGTGCAGAATGAATAGAACCCTTCGTTTGGCCTCAATCTATCTAATATCCAAACGCGATCTGGTTCTCTGCCCTGTTGAACTTCGTACTCTCTTTTAATCTCCTGTGGTATGTGAATTTGCTGAAAGAGAGAACGCAGGGAATCAAAAATTTTGAGATGTTTTAGTTTAGTAAGATAAACTAACGTGTCGTTGTCTATAACAGCTGTTCTAAGCATTAGCCTCTTACTCTTTTGGCGACCTTTTTCGTTTTTCTGAGAATGGTTGTCTTTCTTTTAACTGGCCTTTTTGGTTTAGCGGGTTCATCGAAAACACTGGACAGGGCGAACAAGGCTACGCCAGTGAGAAGAATTGGACCTAAAACAGAAAGAAATCCACCTTGATTATTTCCCCTTGATTGAATGGCTTTGACTTTTGATATAATCTCTTCCAGAATTGTTTCAACTGGCGAGCTTCTGCCAATATAAACTTCTGTGAAGTTGTCTGCGCCCTTGAGATTCTTACCAACGCTTATATCATAGATGACAAGAATTTTGGATTTGTCATGGAGTTTAGAAGCTGCTATCCTAATTTCTTCGAGTACTGTTGCGCTTAACGCTGTTGTCGAAAAAAGTATGAAATAGTCTGCCGATAATATCCTACTTTTTGTTTCGTTGGAAACTGATTTGGTAAAACCGACCCGATCGGGCAATAACATGTTAAAACCATGAACTGCACCAATGGTATGAAGCCTTACCGCCAATGTCTGCTCGATGTCGGAATTGGGGTTGTATGAGATAAATACCGTAGGAAGTTCCATGTCTGCTAAAATTAAAATGTTTCACGCAAAAAATCTGAATGCAATTTAAGCATAAAAATTAGCTTAAAATACCCCCTTAAGTTCATGCAACAATTTGGGTGTCTGATTTCCATTCCTTAACCCCCATAAAATCTAGAATGAGTATTCCTGTATTTGTGTAAATCACGCGAGTGCCTTTTTCTAGCTCATCCTACTGAATACTATTTATACTGCCATGCAAGAGTTTATTCCTAATCTCACCAAGTCTACTGATTGTTATTGGTAAATCATCTGGAACAATATTGCTGTCCACTAATAGCTCCCTGATCGGACTTTTAATTGGCTTTTATTTCGACTTCTCTATTATGCCCTTCAATTTGTGTTTAAAAGCTTCGTGTTCTTCTTGATTAATAGTTTCTAATAGAGTTAAATGTTTCTTTTTTTTTCTTCCGAGGTAAGTCTGATCTTGCTCACTTCGAGTTAGCTTGATGGCCACGAAGAAAAATTAGAAATTTATTTCAAAGCAAGACTGTACTTTCAATACGTATCGTCCCCGAGGCGGGAGACGATACTTGCCATTGATGGTTGTAGCCAGTGCGCGACCTCTTAGTTAATGTCAATGAGTGCTAATGGTCAGTTCTTTTCTACTCCAATCTCTATTGCTTTTAATACTGCGAAATAAGAAAATATTACCATTTTAGGGATACTTGAAATATCGCCAAACAAGTTTTTAAGAGTGTTTAGGGCGAATTTCAAAACCACTTCGGCTCTCACAAATTTAATTTCTGAGAGGTTGTCCGAACCAAACTCTTTTTCTTTGTTGTAATACTTAATAAAGCTCTCAAACAATTTGACATTCTTCAAAATCTGACCACTGGATATCTGATTTATCTTTTGTCCTCTTAATGTTGTTTGAACAAAATATATTACAAAGATGGAATCAAGTAAATCTTCAACAGTTGGTCTGTCCAAGCCATCTCTTTCTAAAGCCAGCACAACCGTTGAAAAATTCGGCTGGCTCGTGTTTATTTCTATTGACTGGGATGTCAGTAATTCAATGCTGCTGTCATTAAAAAATGATCGCGCGCCATCCAGTTCGTCTTGTGTAATCTAGAATTCCTTCATTTGTTTGCTTGTGTGTGCTTCAATTTCAGTCTGGCTTTACGTTTTACGGTTTGCGGGTTTAAGAAGTTGGCGTTACAATAGCTATGGGATTTCGAAGCACTAGGCTTTCTGCCACCACAAAACTTGATACTAACCACAATCCCGATAGCTATCGAGTTCATTTAACCACTGAACCCGCTTTTTTGCCAAACGCCTGTTACCAGCTAGCATTTTTTCTGTCTTCTTCCTATTTGCGTATTTTTTCATTAATTGGTATAATGTCAAATTTAAAATCAACATACTGCGAATAATTTTTTGTCTCGTAAGCAATAAGAAATTTTTTGAATTCTTTTAAATATCTCCATTTGTCTTCACTTTGTTCTTCTAATATTTGTTTAAAGTTTGCCCAATTGTCGAATAATACAAATGCATAATTACTTATTGCAAATTTCCCTTGGTCAAAAGGTTCTGGGTCTATTAATGCAAGTAAAAACCCATCTAAATCTTTAGTTACAACAAAGTTTCTCATTATTTTTTTTGTTTCATGAGGCGTCACGTCTTGTTTTTGATATGAGTTGCCTCCTGTTGAAACCCATTTTGTTTGTTTGCTATTGCGAAATAAATTCCAAACATTACTATCTAATTTATCATTATCCGAACAATATTTTATAAAATAGCCTAAGGCTAATTCCGTCAATTCATCTTTTGTTAAAGGAAAGGTATCTGAGAATTCCATATTTGCGTACCTAACAAAATCCGCTTCAAAAGAATAGGGGCTTTTTGCCTCTTCAAACAATGTCTTTACAAAAGTCTTAAGTTTTATTGCACCTTCTAGTTCGCCATAATAGCGAGTTGCCAATTTATTGTCGTAATTATTAAGCTTATCAAACAAATCTTTTCCATCATATCCAACTAGATTTCTAGAAAACATATTTGGATTCAATGTTTTTTGATTTGCTAAATCAAATATGGCTCGAATAATCTTCTCGAAATCCTCTTTATTATCAAATGTTTTTATTTCGCTAAATCTATTTTTTAATTCAAATTCCAAATTCGCTAAAACCCACTCACTAATTTTAGTGTTAAAGTCTCTTTGGTTTAAAATTCTTGCGTTGCTAAACTCTACTTCAGAAAGTGAGCCTTCTAACAAATTGTACGCAAAATAGCGATTAAATTTACTTGGATAAATTACGGATAAATGAGATCTAGTATAAAAACTATATGATAATCCTCCTTTAAAAATGCCACTTATAAAATTAACTATTTTCTCAATATCATTTATTGGAACAGAAATTTCAATATAGTGTCGATATAAATACAACTCGAGATTTGTTTCACAGTTTCTAAATGTTGTCTCCTTCAAAGATTCTTTTTCTTGCTTATCTATATTCTTTAATTGATAATGATATTCTTTACCTGAATTACCAAAGGCTTCTAAATACGAATCTGTTTTTTTAAATAGTAGCTCATATACAGCAGGATATTTAACCCGAAGTAATTCTAATCTTAAAAAATCATTAAAAACAACCTCGCCTTTTAGTTTGCTTAAATTTAAAACTAAAGCATTAGCGAGCCTTGTTACATCTCGCATACTTTCTAGCCATGCATTTAAGAATACGGGAACAACAGAAGGTGAGCCAATTATCTCTTCATCTATAATCTTATGAAATCCATTGGGAAACTTTTGTTTCAATTTTTCAGCTAATTTATACCTGAAAATATCTTTTTTAAAATAAGGCAATGAAACTTCTATTTGAAATATCTTTTCTAAGAATTGCTCTTGCTTATAAGGATTATGGCTTTTTAAGGCATTTACAACATAGTTCCTGTCATAGGCCACAATAAAGAATGTATTGTGGAAATTTGCAGTATTACGAATTAACCGAATAACTTCAACTATTTCATCTTTGTCCAATCTGTCCAAATCGTCTATATAAACAATAATTTTTTTATCGATTTTGGATAATGCGCTATTAATATCTTCAAATAAACTATTAAGCGATTCAAAACCTATTAATGCACTTACAGAGGTTTGAATCGTCTGAGTGACTGTATTGTCGCTTAGAGACACGAGTTTGTTAGAATACGAAATTAAAAGGCGGGAAAGAGAAGAATGGTAAGGTCTAATAGCTTCTTGGACTGTCTCGAAAAAATCTTGAATAATAGCTTTCGGAGAATTACTATTCCAAGGATTGAAATTTATTTCGATAATATCTCCGTCATTTAATTTTCTTTTTAATAGGTCTATAAATGAAGTTTTTCCTAAACCCCATTTCCCATTTATTCCAATAGCGAATGATTTATCAAAATTACTAGAACTGAGTTTACTTGCCAGTAACTCCGCATATGCTGAATATCCTAACTCGTCATCTTTTGTTTTGCCAATTGGTTCATCATCAAAAAAAGAGTTTTCCCCATTTCTTTTTTCTTTCGCTTTACCTTTGATTAATAGGAATAAATTAAATACTGTAACAATAATTAATACATCTGTGTATTTAATAATTGAAGTAAATGAAAGTGAAGTAAAGTCCCATACGGCATAAAAAAACCTGTAAATACAATAGATAATCGTTATTGCGCTTAAAATGATTAAAATATTTTTTGAAGGATTGTAACGTCTGAAGCGATATAAAACAAAGACAAAAGTCGCAATTCCAACTAACCCAAAAATTATGTCGTTATACCAAACCGAATCAACATAACTTAATGCGTACTTCACGATTGTGTTAGTTAGTAATAGTTCAATAGGTTTGTGCAGAATTATAATTAAAGTAATTCCAAGAGCAAATAATAATTTTTGTCTTTGAAAAATTGAATTATTTATGTACGCTATAAATGTCATTGTCTGTTTGTGGTTTATGAATGTGTGCGGTCTTTACGCCTTGCGCCCAACTCTTGCATTGACGAAGTAATCTAACAAATCTATTGGTTCAATACAATTTAAGGGCGCTGTATTTGCGAAAGTTTTATGATGAAGTGATGAACTTCGCGCGGGCATCGGCCGGGGATAGTAGCGAAAAGCCCGAAGCGTGTTGTCTCCGCTCCCGATAGTTATCGGGAGCGGGCGCGCAGGCGGACTTGCAGCGGATAGCCCCCAAGGCCGCCAAAAATTTTAAGTTCAACGGTTAAAGGATGAGAGTTTTGACGTTTGGGTTGCCCGTTTTGCAATGCCGGCTGTGGAGTTTGTGTTATTGGCTACGGAGTATTTTACTACCTTAACGCTCTGAATTTAATTTTTATGGCAGGACGCGAACAATGGGGCTCTAAGTTTGGATTTGTAATGGCTGCGGCCGGCTCGGCAGTTGGCCTCGGTAACATCTGGCGCTTTCCATATCTCACAGGAGAAAATGGTGGAGCCGCATTCGTGTTGGTATATATTGTATGCGTAGTGCTAGTGGCCATGCCGATGTTGATCAACGAAATTGCACTAGGAAGATTGACGGGGAAAAATCCGGTGGGTGCGATGCAAAAATTAGCCGGTAAAGGCGGACTCAGCAAGATGTGGATTGCATTGGTTGGCATACTACCCTTAATTGTGACATTTGTTGTTCTCAGTTACTACAGCACCATTGCGGGCTGGACGGTGGGCTACATTTTTACTTCTCTGTTCTCAATCAAGACTTCTTTTTCAGAATTTATTGCCAATCCAAATTACGTAATTCCGTTGGGGGCGTTTGTGATTTTGGTAACAGCGTCTATTGTATTGGGTGGAGTAGCGGGTGGAATTGAGAAAGCGACAAAAATTTTAATGCCCCTGCTTTTTGTATTGTTGATTGTGGTGATCTTTAGAAGCATTACGCTACCGGGCGCGAGCAAGGGCGTAGAATATTATTTGATTCCTGATTTCTCAAAAATAAATGGCCGTGTGGTGTTGGCCGCGCTGACGCAAGCATTCTTTTCTCTGGGCGTGGGTTGGGGTATGATGATTACGTACGGATCGTACTTGCCGAAAGATCAAAACATTGTATCATCTAGCTTGTGGGTAGGATCTATGGATACTTCGATAGCATTACTGGCCGGCTTCATGGTTTTCCCTGCGGTTTTTTCGTTCAATCAAAAGCCTGATGA
>JBBSCW010000099.1:0-10165 GCA_038249855.1 Bacteroidales bacterium | reverse complement strand
TAATTTTTCAAGTTCCTCAGCCAAGTCTATAAAACGTAAGCCTATCCTGTCATTAAACTCAACTAATATATCAAGGTCGCTTTCTTCTTTCTGCTCACTTCTGGCATATGAACCGAAAATTGCTAAAGACTTAATAGGATACTCTGAAAACAATTGTTGTTTATGTTTTCCCAGAGTCATTTCTATTTCCTTAAGTGTTTTCATAAGTCAAAAATACGATTTTTTCCTGAAAGATTTATAGTGTCTGGATTTTGTTTTATTTCTTTTAGATTCTGGTCTTTCGTAGATCCGTAGTCGCAGACTACGGATAACACTTCTATTTATCTTTTTGGAAGACCACGAACAGCAGGGCAATGTTGAAGAAAAAAGGCGTGCAAACCAGGATATCATTTAACTACACTAAAGGATTCGTGCGGCAACTGGAGGATTCGTGCGGCAGCAGGGGGATTATTAACCTATTCCTAAACTTGGTCTGTTTTTACCGGAACGCGATACAATCGCGCACCAGCGGCGTTATTTTCTCTGAAGGGAAACGAACGGAGGAATTAAGCTATACTCTTACTCCGTTGGGCTGTCTTATTAGTTCGAATTTGTTTCTTTGCCCTAAGCAATTTCTGAGCTTTGATAAATTCGCTAATAGCCTTTTCTTCTTCCTTTGTCATGGGATTTTCGCCACCAATAAAATCCACATCAAGTTCTTTTAGTTTTTGTTTCATTTGGGGAAATATTTATTGATGAGTTTTAAAGCTGCATTAGTATCAATTATCATAACTCGTCCGCCGATATGTACAGCCCCTAAAGTGTCAATATAGTGTTGAACTAATTGCGTTTTAGAGAAAAAGGATACATTTCCTTCATGACCACGTTGAAATGCTAGTTTACATGCGAAAGCTACCAGATTACCAGGAACACCAGCATACATTTTGGTTTTCCCCTTGTTAAAAGGCGCACTTTCAAGCAGGTGCATATAAACATGATCAGACTTTACTTCCAGACTTATTAGTCCTTGAATTACGGATTGATTATTCACAATGGTCAGCTTGTAAACATCTTTTTCAGGTTGTTTCAATTCCAGTTTCCAATCAAATTGCCAGCCGTTTTTCTTGATTACCGTCTTGAGGTCCGAAATTGAAATAATTGTGATATCTGTAGCAAAACTGTCACCAGTAACAATATTTTCGATAGAGTTTGTCAGTTTGTCAACCTCAAAATCAAGTCCTGTTTCTTCTGGCTCTTTCATTAAACAAAGATACAAAATATGCACGTATGAAATTATTTTTAGCTTGTAAGTTTCAAGTTGATTCTACGGCGGCAAGCTTGCCACTAACGGTTACGCTATGGCAAGTGCGGGAATAAATTGTTGCTCAACTGTCTGCTAGTACAAATGTATGTAAAGATTTTCAATGTTTCAAGGAACACGCAAACCCGCAAGTGCTATAGTGTTTGTTATGCGTTTCGTTGTTCTTTGTTTTAAGTCATTTTCTATTTCAATATGCTACACGGTTACTGTCTGCTTTGCGTTGGGGCAGGCATACTCTTGGGCAAGTTTTGGTTTGTACGTTTAATTTTTTTTAAGCGCGACTTGGCAATGTGTATGCCTGTGAAGTGTTGGCTATTTTCCATTAATGGGTTCCATAATTCCTCGAAGTCTTCCATACTAGATTTTAAATTTTCAATGATGTATTATTGCTTTCGTGGCTCATTTTAATTTTGCTTTTATTTTTTCTGTTAAGAAATACCCTCCTGTTTTGGGAGCCCCTTTAAATTCTATAATTCCGACTTCTTTTGCTGTTCTTAAATACCTTTCAATGGATGATTTAGACTTTCCTCTTTTTGTAGCAATATCCATTGCATTGAGTCCTTCTTTACCTATAACAAGTCCTGTAATCTTTATTATCTCTACTCTTACACCATCAGTTACACCATCAATTAGACTATCATTTACACCATCATTTAACAAAGCACTTACACCATCACCTATACCATCGCTTACACCATCACCAATTTTATCAGGTTTGGCTTTACCTGCTCCTTTAGTATCAATTGCATCTTTGTTTAGAGCTTTATCAATTATATAATATCCACCTGTTTTACCAGTTCCTTTATACGATATAACACCTTTATCCTTAAGTGTTTTAATATATCTTTCAAGAGTCTTTACAGGTATTCCAGTAGATGCTTCAATGTCATTAGTATTAAGACCTTCTTCCTTATATAGAAGCATGAGAATCTTCCTTGTTTTAGCTTTAACCTCCTCAGTTACTCCCTCAGTTGCTCCCTCAGCTATTCCCTCAATATTAGCTATTGCATCCTTACTTATTCCCTCAGTTATTCCCTCATCTTTTCTTTGATGAGAAACTTTAGGAAAAACCACTGTAAGAATATTACTATCTTCTTTCCATACCGGTACTTTAAACTTATTTGACCTACAATCATTTATCATTCTTAGAGTACCCCCTCCCAATAATTCAATATGTTTACGAATGAAGCATAATTTAGCAATATCCGGATTCCTCAAAATAGAATTATGTTCAATTTTCAAATCCTTAATGGTAATACCTTCGGGAAGTCCACCATAGTTAGTAACTTCGGTTCTGTCGGAATAGATTGATATTTGCAGAAAACTTTTTACTGAATTATAATCGCGATGCACAATAGCATTTAAAACACTTTCTCGCATTGCTAATCTTGGGTAATTAAACCTTTCTTCCCTTAACAAGCCTTCAATTATATGACTTCTCCCATATTCAATATCCAGATAATCAAATATTTTAGAAATGTTCTGAAAAATATTTCTATCAAAAACTTCATCACCCAGATATTTATTCCCTGTTACGTCAGTCTGATATACGGTTAATCGTATTTTGGCCTGCGGAATAAACCGAGTTGGGTTATTTCCAAACAATACCATACAAGCATTGGTAATGTTCCCATTCTGAATTAGACCAAGCTGCATAAGAAAATCTTCAGCATCTTCGAAAAGAGCATTTTCTTTATATTCTTTATAAAATTGAATCGTATTATCAATTTCTGATTTATCCAAATCACTTAATTTCGCACCCAGAATCGGCATTCTTTCCCAACTGGAATCAGACACATTTCTATCATTAATTATTTCGGATAGCTTATCGGGTTTTGCTTTTATGCTTTCTTTATTATGCCTATTATAAATTATATTATTAAAAGAGTAAGGCTTTTTTGCTCCTTCCCAAACACTTATTAAAATAACATCTTTTCCTTTATAATTAATTACCTTTACAGAAATTGGAGCAATAGGTTTAATTTTTTCAACTAAAATATTTTGTATTGCATTGCATTGTTCAATAGCATTTTCCACACCAATGACGTTTTTGTTTTCGTCCACACCGATAATCATATCCCCACCCTGTGTATTAATCAATGCAGTAATTGTGATTGTAATTAAGTCCAAATCTATCCGACTATTAAATTCAAGGCGAACGCTTTCATTCTGTTGTAACAGATTCTTTATGATAAAGCTATTTTCCATCATTGCTTTCTTTTTGTTTAAGAATTTGATTGATAAACTCTTTGTCTGAAAACTGTGTTAAAATATAAACCATCATACCAGACGGTTGATAATATTCTTGTGCCCAGTTTCCATTTCTCAATTCGAGGTCTTTAATATCATCCTTAATGACTAAATCATATAAATCAATAGAGCGTTTATCAAAAAGTTTATTGTCAATTAATTCTGGTTTGTTGTCGCTCGTACATCTTAATCTTCTGAACAGCTTTTCCGCAAAATCCACATTCCAATGAACAAAAAACTGAGAAGGCCGCTTTAATTCTATTGCTTTTTTCATTTCCTCGAATGTGATATTTTGCCCGTTTATATTTCCGGTTCCATAATAAGGACGGATTATTCCTAAAAACATTTCACATTCTTCAACAGCTTTCAGACTATTTTCAAGATTTGATAAGTTTGGGTTAACCTTTATTGAGCCATGATGAGAATTAAGGATTTGATATTTTTTTGATTTTAAATCCGATACAATTTTAGATAGCTGATCTTCAAATCCATAAACCGTAGAGCCCAGCATTAATTTCTTTTGATCTCCAGACTCATTATAAATCCCGTTTATTTTATCAGTCATTTCATCTAAGAAACAAAAAGCTTAAAGATTAGCACTTGCTCCATTTTCTGTTCGGATGTAATTCTCAATCACATAATTATAAACTTCAATGGTTCTCTTATCAAATAACTTCTCATCCTTTAATTCTATCTCCTTAGTTTTGGAACAATTCATTTTTTTAAATAAACTTCGAACAAATGTCACATCTCGATGTACTAAATACCAGTAAGGTATTTTGCACTCAGTGGCTTTTTCAAATTCATTTTTAAAAATGTTTTCCCCGGACGCCTCTGTTTTTATGAATTGAGAATTAATAATGCCTAAAAACAAATCACATCCGGCAATAACGTTCAAATGTTTCTCTATCTCAAAGTTATCCTGACTGACATTTATAAAATCATGGGAATTAAAAACCTCATAATCTAGGGATTCCAAAACGGAAATGATTTGACCTAATTGATCCTGCTCTCCGGCAGAGGTCGCACTCAGCCATATTTTCCTATTCTTAGCCATTCACTCTTTTCTTTTTTTTGGTTTTGATTTACCATTATATTCCTATAAATTACAATTCGTAAAGTTATCATTATTCGTATGTGCGTCGGCAAGAAAACAGCTCTTTTGCAAGCTGTAGCTTTGGCTTGAGTGTCGGGGCTTGCAAATGTGCTGTTTTGTGCGTTGGCTGTTCAATATTTGATTTTTTTTCTTTGTTTTTTAATGGCAAATTGTCCGTTGTCTCTGTCTTTTTACACTTGGCGGTAACGGTTAGGCTATGGCAAGTGCGGAAATAAATTGCTGTTCAACTGTCAACCAACACAAATGTATGTGAAGATTTTCAATGTTTCAACGAACACCAAACTCCGCATTATGGCTAGCTGCTGTTGGCTATAGTGCTTGTTTTTTGGAATAAGTGAACATATCTGTCATTTTTCATTTTGAGTTATTTTTGAAATTCTAGTAAACGCTTAATATAGGTTGTAAACTCTTTAAAGATGTCGTCCATTTTCTTATTAAGAATTTCAAAGTTTGTCGATATTTGATTATTTTGAAAAATTATGTCGTTATAAATATAGGTAGAACGTTTTAACTTCATTAACAACGGATGGACTTGTATCACAGTCTTTGAAAAGGGCAATATTCCTTTTTTTACAATTTCTAAGTAGTTATCATTTATATACTTTAAATCAGCAGGATCAACTAGATTTTCCGTATATTTTAACATTGTTGAGTTAAGAAACTGCCAAAAATCGTTATCATTATTTTCTATTTCGGTGTTATTAAGAATAGTTGCAATGTCATCCATAGAATCTTCAACAATTTCTGCGAACTTTATTTTTCGTTCGTTATCCAAATTAAAGGGCGTTTGGAGAGTGTTCTTAAAAATTGCAATATTCCCTTCAAAAAAGTTCAACATAGAAATAATTTCTCTAAATTCTTCAACAATATTATCATCTGTCCCAAAAACTGCAATATAGGAAATATAATATTCTTCAAGATTCAGTTTATTTACAACCCTATCTAATTCGTTTAAAGGAACCTGCTTGATTGTTGGCAAGTAAAGAGGATTTTTTTTGATGTTTTCGGCAAAGTCGCCAAAGCTTTTAATTTGGATTTCTAAATTATTTAGAATGCTTTTAATATTCGATCGAAGGTATTTTATTTTATGTTCATGAGATTGTAGGAGTTTTTCACTTTCTATTTTTTTGTTGTGTTTAAAAGTTGCATACAATACCCAAATTGTCACACTTGAGCCAATTCCTGCGCCAATTATTGTCGTAATTAAACTGAATATCCAACTGTTTGATTTTGTGTAGAATTCACCAAATTGAAAGATAATTTCAGATATCATATTAAGTTTATTTATCAGGTAATGGGTCTGTTATAGCATTGTAGCCAACTAGTATATACCAACAAATATATATAACTTTTCAATACATATAACCAATTTAAATATTATTATCTGGTAGTTTCTTCTCCGCTAGCGCGGATATTTAACCCGTGCCTTTTTATACTTGTTTATTATGTCGAAACAAATTAGATATCCGCGCCAGATTGAGAATTTTTGTATCTTTTAATAATACTCATATGAAATTTTAGTAATTGTAATAGGCAATCCTTTAGAACTTATTTCTGTACGTTCGATTAATTTACCTTCATAATTGTATCTATTCTTATAGATGTCTGTTGATTCTATCTTTACCGGTTTGCAATAAAAGTATTTAATTTCTCGCTCATTTATTAGTAAGCCTGATCCATATACATTCGTATTTTCGACTCTAAGACCATATTCGGTATATTTTTTAATATTAACAGGATTGCCATTTGTGTCGTTAATATATACTATTCTCTCTTCTAATGTTTTAACTTTCTTGCTATTATAATAATATTCAGTTTCTTCTATTAGATAATTTTTAAAATCATAAGTATAAATACGCTTCGAAGATAATTCTTTGTGAGGAGATTGTGTTTCAATCAATTCTCCATTAACCCATTCAGTGCGTCTTGGATAATAAAAACCTTGAACTTCGGTCAGTTTCCCAATAATATTATAGTTGTAAATGTCTATTGAGCCAGGTGATGTTGCGTCTTTCCCATAATTAACGCATTCAGATATTTGATTTTTAGAATTATATGTATAAACTTTGTGTGATGATAAACCAGGCACCCAATCACCTGCTAAATATTCATATTCTTGTTTGCCGCCATTTTCATAAGCAGTAGTGACTTTTCTCATTTTAGTTCCGCCACTTAAAAAAACATAATCTAAAACCAAGCCCTGCTTGTTGTATGTATATATCTCTTTATTCCTAACTAGGTTTAAATCTATATTACCTCGGGCAGAACACCCGTATTGTGTCCAAGTCTCAGTCATAATACCCTGTTTATTTTCTATATTATTTACAATATCAATTCTTGTAATCCCTGTATCAGTATTTGATTTGGATTCCAATAATGGTAAAATAATGGCTAATAGGAATGTAGTGGGATAAGAAGCGTTCATATCTTTTAATTTGTTTGTTTACTTTTAAAACTTAAATTTTGGATAAAATTCTCTCTATCCGTAAAATTTGTGAGACCCATTTCGTCTTCAATATTCAAATGAATTTCGGACCTTATTTGTACTATTTTAGAGTCTATTATAATCATAATTTCCATTATGAATCCACAATAAGAAGAGATTTCTTGACGAAGTTTAATCAGTTTGTTAGGGTTATTAAATTCGATTTCTCTCTCCCACCAAAAACGATGTGCGAGAAATGTCCTTATTTTATTCGCTCTAAGAAGCTTCTCTTTTAATTCATCCTCAAGAAAATTTAATGCGAACAATTCGCGGTTAATTATACCAATTGTCCACTTCCTTGGATTTGATACAATTTTATAATATTCTATTTCTGAAAGATTATCATCAACAAAACGTTTGATGCCGTATAATTCGAGTAACCCTCTCTCAAGAATTTGAACATTATGCATGGCGAAACCATATTGCGCATGAAACTCTTTTAGGATTTCGTCAATTTCAGTCATTAGTTATTTGTTTTATTACATCCACATTTTTCAATCGACTTAGCGGGAAATGAAACTCAACACTAACTATTAATTGCTTCCTTGGTGCAGATATGCAATCTATGTCTTTCATTACCTGCTTTCCCACCCCAAATATACTCCTATTCTCAATATCACCATTTATTTAATTAAAAAATTAAAGCCCGGGCACCACCCTTCAAAGTACCCGGGCTTATTATCACCTTGCTAATATTTCTCCTTCTGGAAACCCCACTCGCGCAGTACGCTTTTATACGTGTCGGGGTAGTTGGCCTTGATTAGACTGATAAGGGCGTTGTGCGTTTTAACAATGGTTTTGTGCAGCTCGTTTTTGTCGCCTACCTTTTTGGCTACGCTTCCATCCACTGCTGATGCCTGTGTAAGGAGTGCATCATAACTGGTTTTGGTGGCCTGCCAGAAAGCGGTTCCGTATTTCTCACCTGTAAAGCCATGTGCAGTTATGGCATCGAGGATAAGCGGGAGGACAGCGGCACGTTTATCGCGGTCGCGCGGCACTATAAAATTGTTGCCATTCTTTACTATGCCGAACTGCGGATAGTACGAAGGGGCATTGGTTTTGTTGTACTTATATACCAGGTATCCTTTAATGGCTGATATGCCTTTGTCGATTTCCATATCAAGTGTGGCAAGTTTTGCGGTAACTTCCTTACGCCCGCCGCCTGTGCTCTGGCGCTCGGCAAGGGTGTCGAGGTACGAATTAACAATTGTTTCGAATTCGTCGGCGTTGGTCCACACCAACTTAAGAAGTGAATTCTTTTTCCATGTTGCAGCAACTATACGTCCCTGGCTACCCAGGTCGGCGTCCTTTTGGGGAGTGTTGCTTTTGTGCTTCACGTTTTTTACTAAATCTGCTCCTGCTTCTTCCATATTGCAAATGTTTAAGATTAAGAATGGATTTATTTATAGTATTGAAGGGTTTTTTAGATCAATTCAGGTGAGTGTGTGCATTCGTAAGTTTATTTAGACGCAAGTGTTCTACAGTGCTAATATTTTTCCCCGTAAGAACAATGTTATATTCCACAGTGCAAATATATTTCCCCGTGAAGGCACTGTTGTATTCCACAGTGCTCATTCTTTCTCCCATAAAGGCAATGTGGAGTTCCACAGTGCTCATATTTTTTCCCATAAGGGCAGTGTGGAGTTCCACAGTGCTCATAATTTTTCCCATAAGGGCAGTGTGGAGTTCCACAGTGCTCATAATTTTTCCCATAAGGGCAGTGTGGAGTTCCACAGTGCTCATAATTTTTCCCATAAGGGCAGTGTGGAGTTCTACAGTGCTCATATTTTTTCCCATAAGGGCAGTGTGGAGTTCAACAAAGTCCATTTTCTCTATTGCACAGGCATGGTTCACTTTAACCTGAAATCTGATTGTAGCGTTATGGGAAGTGTGGATGTTCAAAGTGTGTGAGTTTTATAGCTGAAAGGGTATATTAAATTTTGATTTTAATTGTATCGAATTCAAATAACAGGCATAGAATGGGGCACTTTTTAATACTGAAATTCAAACTAATCGATTTCTGTACCAAAATTATAAAAGTTTTTGTGAATTGATACGGGGGGAGGGAAATTTATTTTTATCGCATTGTTAAAAATGTTTGAAGGGTTTGAAAAGTTTAGGATTTGAGACTTGCCTGCTGCAATCAGTAGTTTAAACTTCTGACGAAAAATAAAAAGTGTATCCCAAAAATCATCAGAATATAAAACTGATCAGTAATTTCGAATGGTATAATTATTGATATTATTTTACACATTCAACTAAGGCACATTACTTCAATTCATTAAAATTTAAAGTCATGAAACGATTCGGAACTTTTACAATCCTAAGTCTATTTATTTTACTGGGATTTACAGTAAATGCACAGAATAATGCACCCGAAAAGCTCAATCTACCGGGCGATAACCTGAACCTGTTTGCAGTAATAAAACTCTTCCAGGAATCGGAAACTCTCGAAGGATTTGAGAAAAACCTGAACGCCGAGGATACAAAAATCAATAACCTCGACCTGAACGGTGACGATAAAACCGATTACATAAAAGTAATTGATAATGTAAATGGCAGCGATCACACCATTGTTTTGCAGGTTGCGGTTAATAATAAGGAAAACCAGGATGTAGCAGTCTTTACAGTGCAAAAGGATGCTGACAATACTGTACAGATCCAGTTAATCGGTGATGAAGCACTGTATGGCAAGGACTATATTATTGAACCCAATTACGCCGACAATACTCCGGCAGGCGAAACTCCAAATCCAGGTTACAGCGGCATCACGACCGTACGAGGAGAAAATGTTCCTGTAACCCGGACAACCTATGTTGAGGTTCGGACCTGGCCCGTGGTAAGGTACATTTACACGCCAACCTATGTTGTTTGGCATTCGCCCTGGTACTGGAACTACTATCCATCCTACTGGAATCCATGGCGTCCGTACTACTGGGATTATTACTATGGTTACCATTCCAACTGGAACCATTATTATTATGGTCATTACCGCCCATGGCATCAACACCGT
>JBBSCW010000098.1:0-10177 GCA_038249855.1 Bacteroidales bacterium | reverse complement strand
TAAGCGAACGAAGTGCAATGAATGAAAATGACCAAAACTTAATGACGGTTTCCATTAAAGCTGATAAAGACACCAAAATGGGTATTATTAATGACATCAAACAATCATTGCGTAGATCTTATGCATTGAAAATTGTATATGGTGCCAACAAAAGTATAACTGTAGATTAGAGTTAAATTTTGAAATATCTATTTTTACAACTAACAAAAAGGTTGCAATACATTATGTATTGCAACCTTTTTATATTAATGCTTTGTACTAAAACTAGTCTTGTATATTCATATTAGCAAGTTCATATTGGATATTGAAAATAAATTATCCATTTACGTCATCAAGTACATCTTGAATATCTTCGATACAACTTCCACAAACTGCTCCTGCTTCTATTTCATCACCGACTTGTTCTATTGTTTTTAATCCTCTTTTCTTAATTTCAGCCACCAACTCACTTTTTGTCATATCTAAGCAAGTGCATATAACTGGATCTTCTTCTGCCATATTATTTATTTGTTAATTGATTTTCTATACTTTCTATCTTCCAACTCATAACAAAATCAACAGATAAAAGGTTTATACATTATTCCTTTTTTTTGCTATACTTAATTATTTGAAAAGGAAATATTTGAAAATTGCTAAAATTCCGATTTAGAGATTCTGGACTTATACCTCGATATATGAATGGTTACTGCTGTAGCTATTGAAGCTAATAGTATTTGCAACCATAACTTTCCAGTAGCTACAACAATAATGGCATACAAAATTGATATCCAAAGCATCGATATAGCTATGATTTTGGCATGAAGTGGAATGGTCTTGTTCTCGTGAAAATCTCTTATTAATTTTCCGAACAATCTATGATTTATAAGCCAATGGTGCAATCGGGTGGAACCTTTGGCGAATAAAGCTGCCGAAAGTAAAACGAACGGGGTTGTAGGTAACAAGGGCAATATAACTCCTATTATACCCAATAGCAGGGATAATAATCCCAAGAATGTATATATATTTTTCACACTAAATATCAAAAAAAAGCGTCATGAAATATAAAGTATCGCCTGACGCGCAATAAAAAACTATATTAAAACAAAATTATACTTCGTTCATGGCTTTTTTGAATAATTTCTGCGCCTGACCGTAATCAACCTTAGCGCAAGGTCCTGATATACATCCACCTTCACACGCCATCACTTCAATGAAATTCCCAGGAGCTTTACCTTTAGTATATGCACGTAACAAGCCTAAGTTCTTTTTGTTCAAATTGGACACTTGTATGGGCTTTATTCCCACATTGGGATACATACTTTGAACTGCCGCAATAACTCCTCCTGCTCTTGCAAAACCTCGCCCGTCGAGGTGAGCTGTAGTTAGCTCCACATCAGTGGTTTCTAACTCAATGGATAAACCTCTGAAAAGTGTATCTATTTCTTCAAAAGTTAGTATGTATTCTATATTGGGATGATCCAAAACCTCTTTACGCTTACCAACACAGGGTCCCACAAATACAATTTTTGCTTCTGGATATTGTTCTTTTACCATTTCGATGGTATAAAACATGGGTGAACCGGTATGCGAAACGAAAGGTTTCATTTCGGGCAAGTGCTTGTTAACGAGTTCTATATAAGACGGACAGCAGGACGTAGTCATAAATTGTTGTCCCGATTCTAATTTTTCTTGAAGCTCCGCACCTTCGAGTCGAGTAGTTTCCATAGCTCCCTGAGCCACCTCAATTACATCAGCAAAACCGATTTTTTTGATTGCATTATATATTTCAGTCCAGTTATTATTAAACTGCGACATGATAGATGGTGCAACTATAGCTACCAATTGTTCGCCGCGTTTTATCGCTGGCAATATGTCGAAAACTTGAGAAACTTCATAGATTGAACCAAATGGACAAGCATTAATACATTTACCACAATAAATACACTTTGATTCATCGATATGTTCTATACCGTTTTCATCTTTTTGAATGGCTTTGACAGGGCAAACTTCTTCGCATGGCACTGGAATATATACAATGGAATGATACATACAGGCCTCTTTACAAATCCCACAATTGATACACTTAGCATGATTAATATGAGCCTGTCCGTTTTCGATAAAAGTAATGGCATCTTTTGGACAGTTCATGGAGCATGAACGAGCCACACAGCCTTTGCAGAGATTAGTAACTACATAATTGGTCTTAACGCAGGCGGTACAGGCTTCATCTACTACGGTAAGTATCGATTGGCTGGTAGTTTTGCGCCGAATGGCGTTGTTGGCATACACCGATAGAGGTGTAAGTTCATCCTCTTCTTCATCTATGCGATAGCCCAAGATGGGAAGCATTTTGTATTTTAAAACAGCTCTTTCTTTGTGAATACAACATCTGCCACGTGCATGTGCGTCTTTGGGCGACATTTTAAGTGGAATTCGGTCTATTTCCTCTACCAAACGATTTTCGTTGTAAAGTTTTATCAGTTTAGTCATTAGTTCACGCCGAACTATCATGGTATTATTGACAAAAGCCATAGTTTTTTCAGTCTTTCAGTTTGAGGCTGCAAAGGTACTCAAAAAAGTCAATTAAAGAAATAATTCCGTAATCAAAAAATTAGATTCTAATGTTTTTTAGAATGTAAATATGAATTTCGCTAAAAGCTAAAATTTGTAAGACGCTGAATGAAAGTGTATTATTTACAACTATTGAATTGATAGCTATTTGATTTAAAAAAGGTCTAATTTCTAGTTTTTTTTATGCCTTGAAACACAAAATCAACTATCGTATTTTTATTGCGATCAAATTCATCACTGATGTTTTGACGAATATAAGGCACTTCGAGCCCTTTGATAGCATAAAAAATTATCATGGCGGAGAGATTCGGATCCATTCGTTTGAAAACTTTGCTCTCTATACCTTCAACCAAAATATCTTTAATCAGCGCGATTTCTTTAACATCAACTTTTCTACGGGTACGTTCCACTTCGTAAATATCATGAAAAAAATCACCACGGAGCGATCCATTGCGGGTTACAACAAGTTTTATAGCATCAAGGTGAGTTATAATGTGATTTGTAAGTTTTATATCAGGAGCAACATTCTCGGTCGAAACCATGTAAAGTCTATCGAGAACTTGCTCTAACTCTTTATTTATAACAGCTTTATAAATTTCTTCCTTATTATTGAAATAGGTGTATAATGTTCTACGTCCTTTTTTAGAAGCTTCGGCAATGTCATTCATAGTTACATCTTTTTTGCCATTTTTAGCAAAAAGCTCACGTGCTACTTCGATCAGCATTTTTTTAGTATTTGACATTTTCTTCGACATATTAAACAATTTACAAGGTATGGAACAAAGATAAAAAAATACTTCTTAAAAATACTGTTTAAAAATAATTTTATTAGAAATGGGAAAGCCTATACATGTAAAAGATGATAAAATATTAGAATTTCAAGGCTCAATACTCAGCTGATTTGTTTTCCTTTGGAAATATGAATAATTAAACGGAATGTCCAGACAACTATAAAAGCCAATAAAAACCGAGGACCGATAATCCAACCTACCGGTACACCTACCATCGCAAACAACAAGGTATCTTCGAGTAAAGAATGATTGATAGCAATATGATAATTTAGTAACATTGCACTGCGTGGGGAAATCTCATGTTTCTCGACAGACTCAATCATGATGGCTGAACCGTAAGTGAGTCCTACTATTTGACTGACAAACCACAGGAAAGAACTTTCAGGCGTCAGTCCCATCACTTTCATAAATGGAGCAAAGAACTTGGAAATAAGATCGATAATTTTAAATTCCTTTAAAAGATTTTGAAAAATCATTAAGCCACTTACAATTAACACAATTTTCAGAATTAACCAGCTTGAATTTTGAAGCCAGAAAATCAACATTTCTGCATAATTGGCAAATACAGGAGCTGTGGTTTGCACAAGACTATTTCCAATTTTTTCAGGCAAAAAATAATTCAACAAAGCAGCACCAATAAAAGAAAAAATAATGCGCAACACAAACAGAATCACTGCCGAGGTACCCGTTTTTTGCTGAACAGCCGACTCCACAAACAAATTGTGTGAAATAAGACACATCAAAGCCAAAATGGTTATCTCACGCATATCAAGCGCCAAAGTAGTCATAATGGCAATAGGAGCATAAAGTGAGAGAAACAAGCTGGATATGAACACAATGGCAGACTCGCCAGGCAAACCTATCAGGGCAAAAAGAGGCTTTAAAAATTCAGCCAACACAGCAATAAATCCCCAGTATTGGAGAAAACTTACTGCTAAACTGATGGGCAAAATGATTTTTAATAACCAAATAATTGTTTTTGCAGCTTTGGGTAATGCAGATAAAATGCTATTTTTTAATCGGGAAGTACTGTGTTGCATCGTTTAAACGGATTGGCTTAAAAACAAGAAAGGTTGTCTCACGACAACCCAATCTTTTAGTTAACCTTAAAATCTAATACCATGAAAAACACTTTGCAAAGATATAGTAGAAATATATGTTATACAACAGTTTTTATGCAATAATTTAGAGTTTTAGATTAATTAACTTTTTTGATTGTATAAATATCCTTTGATAATAAATATCAAGTTGATAATCAGATATTATTCTTTAACCCAAGTTTGCGAACGACCGATAATTCCCATCTTATCAAGAGAACCGCGCACTTTAAGATTGTTCGCCTTTGCATCGAAACTGATATTACATTTATAGATTTTACCATTATTCGGATCTAGAATGGTTCCACCGGTAAGTGAGCCACTTTTCTCAGTCATATTTTTAATAACTGTCATACCTAATTTTGGTTTATCTTTTTCTGCACCTTCACACTCGGTACACAGTGAGTCTGCATTTTTGAATAATTTATCAATTTTACCATAGTATTTCCCATTGGTAGCTTTGAAAATGTGTACAATAGATTTGGCAGAACCATCTTCATCGTCAATAGTTTTCCATTTACCTACAATTTTGTCGATTTGTGAAAACCCTGAAATAGAAAATGCCATTACAAGAAAGAATGAAAGGAATGTTTTTTTCATGATGTTCTGTGTTTAATAAAATTTATGGCAGCAAAGATATATAAAATTGTTTTATATCAAACTAAAGTAATGATGACAGAATAAAAAACTATTCAACAAAATGTGATTCTTTGTGATTTTCAGTCTTTTATTCACTTCAAAATCATATTTACAGATAGAAATAGAAGGATAAATCTTTGATTATATATAAAATTTTATCCTTCTTATTCAAAGCTATGAATAGTTTTCTCGATTATGTCAACACATTCTTTGAGTTGTTCACGGGTAATAACCAAAGGAGGAGCAAAGCGAATAATGTGTGTATGCGTTGGTTTTGCCAAGAGTCCGTTTTCAGCTAATTTTAAGCAAATGTCCCAAGCCAAATTTTTATGTTCTGAATTATTGATGATCAAAGCATTAAGTAATCCTTTACCACGGACATATAATGCAATTTTGGATGACTTGCAGAGTCGTGTCATTTCTTCGCGGAAGTACTTACCAAGTTCATAAGCCGCAGCGGCAAGTTCCTCATCGCGTACAACTTCGAGTGCTGAAACTGCTACTGCTGCTGCCACAGGATTTCCTCCAAAGGTAGATCCGTGCTGGCCTGGTCGGATTACTTCCATTATTTCGTTGGAAGATAAAACCGCCGATACTGGATACACTCCACCTGAAAGCGCTTTTCCGAGAATTAGAATGTCGGGGTGTACATTTTCGTAATCGCAAGCAAGCAGTTTTCCTGTGCGAGCCACTCCAGTTTGCACTTCATCGGCCATAAAAAGTACATTGTGATTCCTACAAAGTTCAGCACATTTTGCTAAATATCCTTCATCAGGAACATACGCTCCAGCTTCACCCTGAATAGGTTCCACTAAAAATCCCGCCACATTAGGATTTTCGTTCAGCACTTTTGCTAAGGCATTAACATCGTTATACGGAATGACTATAAAACCAGGCGTAAAGGGACCGTAATGTTTATTTGCATCAGGATCTACTGAAAATGAAATTATTGTTGTTGTGCGTCCATGAAAATTATTCTCGCAAACCACAATTTGTGCAGCGTTCTCAGTAATTCCCTTTTTTTGATAAGCCCATTTCCGACAAAGTTTGATGGCTGTTTCCACGGCTTCGGCTCCGGTATTCATTGGCAGAACTTTCTCATAACCGAAATATTTGGTAATAAACTCTTCGTACACGCCCAATTTATCGTTGTAAAAAGCACGTGAGGTAAGTGTGAGTTTTTTAGATTGCGAAATTAAGGTGTTAATAATTTTTGGATGGCAATGTCCTTGATTAACAGCTGAATAGGCTGATAAGAAATCATAATATCTTTTACCGTCCACATCCCACACAAATACGCCTTCGCCACGTTCGAGCACTACGGGCAGTGGATGATAATTGTGGGCTCCGTATTTATTTTCAAGTGCCATTAATTCGGCTGCTGTTTTCTTTTCCATTATATTTAAAGTTTGTAGATGAGTATTTTAAATTTTCTAAAAGACTTCCGCTATCATGCAGCGAACACTACCGCCACCGAGTTTTTCGATGGTTGGCACGGGGACGACAATTAGCTCATTGTAGATACTGAGTTTCTGTATTTGTTGTTCGGTTAGGCTGTCATATCCCGATTGAGAAATCACCAAGAAGCGTTCGCCATTTTCGTTCTTCAATTGAAGCACATTCCCTGCAAATTGTTGCATTTGTGGAATACTTAGATCTATTACTTCCTTACCAGTTCTTTTAAAATGCTCTGAAAGCATTTTTTTCTCGTCAGAATTTTCTATACTCTCCATGCAAACTACCGCATATTGTTCAGCTACCGAGAGCATTACATTGGTATGATACACAGGAAGTCTTTGGTCATTCACAGGTTGAGTGGCTGTGAATGTGACGGGTTGATAGCCAAAATCATTACAAAACCAACGAAAAAGTTCCTCATCGGTCCTGGGCGAAAGTCCGGCATAGGCAATTCGATTCACCCGATCGAAAATCATACTTCCAGTACCTTCTAGAAAACGATTTTCATTTTCGTACACTGAATAATCCACCATTTGAGATATATTGAATCCATGTCCAATTACTTTTTCCACAATGTCGAGTCGTCTTTCCAACCTACGATTGGTTGCAAACATGGGATACATGGCCACTCTGTTGTCTTTCTGAAACGAAATCCAGTTATTGGGAAATATAGAATCGGGCGTATGTGGCTCCAAGGTATCTAACACTACAATAACTTTGATTCCTTTGTTACGTAATAGTTGCACCATATTGTTGAATTCGGACAAAGCTACTGCCTGAATTTCATTTTGGGAAGAATGGTCGTTTTTCTGAAAATAATTATTAACAGCGGTTTCGGCATTAAACCCAAAAGCTACGGGTTCTAGCATTAAAATAGTGTCGGTGATTTGGCTGAACATGAGATTTTAGTTAAAAGGGCAGCCCCCTAAATCCCCGAGGGGGACTTAAAGACTTTTTCTGCATCTGTACATTATTAAAAAAACTGGCAAACTCTGGATATTTAAATTTGTATATATTTGTTTGAATACTGACCTTAAACGTTATTAAACATTTATATATTGCTATATGATACCTGATCTTATTCTCATGATTATTAGCAACTTACTCTCTTACCAATGGCAAAGTAGAGCAGCGTAATAAACCGCCCATTTTGGAAATTTCGTGATAAGGGATTTTCTCTACCGTAAGTCCCCATACTTGTTCAAGATGATTGTTAAGCCTCACAAAATTCTGTTCCGATACTATTATATCAGACGAAATGGAAAATACATTGCAATTCATATTATACATTTCTTCTCTGCTAATCTCAAAAATATTTTCCTTTCCAAAAATATCCAACACAGTTTCATAATCTTTTGAAAATCGGAATCCGTCCTTGTATACCAATGCCTTACCATTTGATACAGGCATAAAAGTACAGTCGAGGTGCAAAATGCCTTGATGCGGATTGGTATCGTGTTTACGAACCTCGAGTGGAATAAATTGTTTTTCGGGGAAAATTTCTTTCAGAAAATGGAAGGCATATTCATTGGTTCGGGCTGTTTTGAGGTTGGAATAGTCCGATCCTGTGTATAAACCCACAAAAACTAATTCGTTTAACAACAATATATCACCTCCTTCAACATGGGCTTTTTCGGGAAGGTTGAATATTTTGTTGTAGTGTATTTGGTCGTAAACAATCTCGTAGGCTTCTTTTTCATCCTCACGATCAGGAATAATGTTCGAGTTGATAATTTTATCGTCAATCACGAAAGCCACATCGCGTGCAAAAACTTGGTTGCAATTTTCCAGTGTCCACGGCCTGAAAACCTGCACATCGTATTTCAGAAGTACTTTCTCAAAAGCAGACATTTCCTTATAAACTGCTTCTTCCGATGGATAACCCCCTTGCATGACAGACTCATACGACTTTGCATCGTAAGTTTGCGCTGTGGTTGGAGTTTTTCCCAGCGAGCCCGGTTGACCAAGCACTACGGCTTTGAGTCGGGATGTTTCATTTTTTACATTCAGATTCATGGAGGTTGCTTTGTGCAAATATAGTATAAGTACTTCTTTTTTCAACTACAAAATCAATAAAAATGTTTATAAAATGAATAAATATTTATTTATAAATAATTTATAGCAAGCTTGAAATACTAAATATGACAAGACCGGCTGAAATTATCAAATTTCAGCCGGTCTTGTTTGTATTTTTTAAGAATAATTATTTTCTAAGAAATAATTTCTTTGGAGCACTCTCTACATTGGATGCAGGTGCCTTTGTTGCTTGCGGTTTGCTAACATTTCGGTCAGTTCCAACTCTTCGTTTTCCTTTGCCGGGATTAATACCAGAACCTTTTCCATGCGATGCAACTTTTGGTTTCACCTTTGATTTTTTAGTAGTCATCACATAATCAACATGATAAGGCTGATCTTTCACCACTGGTATCTCAATGGAAATCAATTTCTGAATATCACGCAGAAATTCAATTTCTTCCTCATTACAGAATGAAACCGCTTTTCCATCGAGCCCTGCTCTACCTGTCCGACCAATTCGGTGAACGTAAGTTTCAGGAATATTAGGAATTTCGTAATTAATCACCAAATTCAAATCATCGATATCAATTCCACGGGCTGCAATGTCAGTGGCTACCAGAACCCGAGTCGAGCGATCTTTAAAATTCCGCAACGCATTCTGGCGGGCGTTTTGCGATTTATTTCCATGAATGGCTTCCGCTTTGATATGTGCTTTTACAAGCAAACGCTGAACTTTATCCGCACCGTGTTTGGTACGTGTAAAAACCAATGCTGTTTCAATTTTCTTATCTTGCAACAAGTGAATCAACAAATCTTTTTTATCTCCAGTTTCAACAAAATACATTTCCTGTTGAATAGTCTCAGCGGTAGTAGCGTCTGGCGTTACCGAAACTTCTTCGGGATTGGTCAGAATTGTACTTGCCAACACCCGAATAGAATCGGGCATTGTAGCCGAAAAGAACAAGGATTGACGTTTTGCTGGAATCAGCTTTATCAATTTTTTTACATCATGAATAAAACCCATGTCGAGCATGCGATCGGCTTCATCGAGTACAAAAATACTAATATCACCGAGCTTCACATAACCCTGATTAATCAAATCGAGCAATCGGCCCGGAGTTGCAATCAGAATATCTACACCGGCTTTCACCGCACCAACTTGATTTCCCTGCGGAACACCACCAAATATAACGGTATGTCGTAAATTCAAAAATCGGCCGTAAGCTGCAAAACTTTCACCAATTTGAATGGCAAGTTCGCGCGTTGGTGTTACCACCAAGGCTTTAATTTTACGTGGAAAACGTTCGTGATCTTTATTCAAATAAAGATTTTGAAGTATGGGAATAGCAAAAGCCGCCGTTTTTCCGGTTCCGGTTTGTGCACATCCTAATAAATCCTGGCTTTTAAGTACGATTGGAATTGAAACTTCCTGAATAGGTGTTGGTTGGATATAACCTTCGTGTTTTAGAGCGTTTAAGATCGGCTCTATAAGATCTAATTTATCAAATGTCATAAAAATTTTCTGCATCCTCGCTTCTTTCACAAGCTCATACATTAACCTTGAGGGATGCAATTTTGTGCAAAGTTACTCAAAATAAACAAGCGAAGCAAAAAATTGCTAATTTG
>JBBSCW010000097.1:0-10253 GCA_038249855.1 Bacteroidales bacterium | reverse complement strand
TTTGGTCGAACTCATCATTTCTGTATAACAGCCAATAAGGAAATTTGTCAGAGAACAAATATTCCTTTTGTTTCTCTTGAAATGTTTCAGTGATATAACTTTCAATTAAAATATTTTCGTTTTGTTTTTTAGTGGAAGTTTCAAGTAAGAAACTAATCGTTTCAATCTTTACACCTTTGAAACCTTTCTCTCCATAATCACATATTTTTAATAGATTTTGTTCTTTTAAAATTTCCCTTGTTATATTAAACTCAGGTGAATTAATAAGACTTTTTGGAACGATAAGGGAAACAAAATTGCCTAATGAAATAGCTTTTTCAATAAAAAACGAAAATAAATTGTTTGTTTCGTTATTCCTCGATGTGAATTTGTAAAGAGATAATTGCTCTTGATTGTTAGTGAGTTTTTTGTATGGAGGATTTCCAACGACTATGTCGTATTTTACACTAAAGTTATAAGTAAGAAAATCTGCATTTATAAAATTGAATTTGAATTTTTTAGATAGCTCTAATTTGTCTAAAATATTTTTTAGAACAATAAAAGAATTACTATCAATGTCAAAAAGGTCAAAAATCACTTCATCTTTATCTTGATATTTTTCAACAAGTAAAGGAATGAAATTACCAATACCAACAGACGGTTCTAAAATTCTTATTTTCTTTTTTCCTTTAAGTTCAGGCAAATCTTTCACAACAGTAAACGCAATATCTTTCCTTGTGAAAAATGCAGAATTTTCCTGACGACTTGAATTGGCATATTCTGCAATTTGATAAATGTTTTCAAGTCCTGATTTTTTGAAATCGGAATTGATGTATGAAATTAGTTTTTCTGTTTTATACAGTTCTTCTCTATTTATAATATTGTTAATTTCTGTTGTAGAAAGAACTTTTTGACTCAAAACTAATTTAATTCTTTTTGCAATATTTTCAAAAACTCCTGTCGGAACTGCTTCTCCAATACAATGTCTAATGTTTAGTTCTTCCTTCTTTAAAAACATTTTCTTTTCAAGAATACTCAATCCATTCAACTTTTCAGTTGATGTGTTTGTCCATTGAAAATTTTCGGGAATACTCATCATCAACATCAATTCTCTAATGCTAAAAACTCTGTTTTCTGCTGGGTGAACAGTATTTTGGCTTGACAAAATATCGTTTCTCGTATGCACACAAGGACCTTCTTTATCCCAATACCAACGAGCATATTTATCTCCGTTTTTGCTTTCGTTAAAAATAATTTTTCCGTCTTTGATTTGGTGAGGTATTCTATGATTTTCTGTGTTTTGGAAAGCAGATTGTCCCTCTTTTAAGGTTTCAATCCAAGGCAACATATTAGTATTGTATTCTCTAAACGAATGGAAAATATCGGTTTCCGATATTTTTCCCATTTCATTTAAATTTTCTAGACCCGCAAAAAGCTTTCGTAACGTTTTTGTTTTTTGTTGTTCGGGAAAAATATCAAACGGACTGATGTTTTGCAAGTCTTTGCGAACTCCAATTACAAGCGTTCTTGTTCTACTTGATTGAGAACCATAATCTTTAAAGTTTACGACTTTGAAAAGTATGTTGTAATGTCCGCCCAAATTTAATTTTATCGCATCTTCAATAGTTTTTTCTGTTCCGTCAATGTCTGTGCAAGTTGTGTTCAAAAACGCTCTTACATTTTCAAAAATAAAAAATTTAGGATTGACTTCTTTTGTGATTTTTATTGATTCCACAACCAAGGAATTTCTTGTCAATTCTTGATTTTTCTTGTGATTGGCTACAGACATTCCTTGACACGGTGGAGTAGCTATAATTACGTCAGGCTCGGAAATTTTGTGTTCCGTTTGCCATTTCTTGATTTCAGAAAAAAGTTTGTCTTTAATGTTTTTTGTTGAAATATCACCGTCTAAATAACCTGTATCGTATTTACACTTTTTATTGAAAAGCTGAATTTTTAGACGTTTTGTGAGGATTTCATTCGTAGCAATGCACTCAAAACCGTTTTGCTTGAAGCCGAAACAACCAACTCCTGCACTGCTGAATAAACTAATGTATGTCAATGGTTTGTTCATAGTTTTAGAATTTTATTTTGGTTTGTTTTATATTTATACTTTTTAAGTAGTTCATTTTTTCTTCTGCAACTATTAATGTTTCAGGAGAACATTTGAACTCATACATTTTTTTTGCGAATTGGTCGCCAAAGTATTCTACTTTTAATTTTTCAATATCTAAACTAAAAGCGGATGCCAATTTGTCTAAGCGTTTTTCGTCAAACTCTCTCTTGCCGTTTTCAATTTTACTCAAATTTGCAGAGTCAAGTTTAAGTAGTGCCGCAAGTTCAGTCAATGTTAGTCCATTGTCTGTCCTAAGTTTTCTGATGTATTCTCCAAATGTTGCTTTCATGGACTTGTAAATTTTAACTTGTCAATTATTGACAAAATTACTCAATTGTTTTTATTTCACAAGTTTTTTATTTGATTTTTTTAGTGCGTTAGGAAAATGAAGGCTCTTTTGGTTTTTCAGAGTTGGGTTGTGTGTCGGCAAAAACCAAATGTGCCTGAATGTGCAGTGGGTTTCCTTTTTTCTTGTCTTTATGCAGCAAAAATTCCTTTGTCATAATGTCGTCTGTTTTGTCTTTTTACAATGAACGCTAACGACCAAGGCTAGCCGACAGCCGCCTTGCGCTGACCTGTCTGACTGCGGAACGCGGTCGGGCGGGTGGCTTGGCTAGCCGGTGTTAGTGGCTAGGTGCTTATCATAGCATAGTCGTTTAAATTTCAGAGAATTAGTCGTTTCTTATATTTTCTTTTCGTAAAAAATAGTCAAAATGAATCCAATAAAATGTTTTTCTTTTCTTGTTATGAAGTTAAAAAGGTTGTCTTATTTTCAGTTACAAATGATTATGGTTTTTGTGAACTTAACCATATTTGTAATACTATTAATCCAATGTTTAAAACTCCTATAAATATGTTTACCCACATTCCTATATTATTTCTTATCTCATTTCTGTCATTTTTTGCAGCAATTGACTTATTAAGTTCGTTTGCTTCTAAATTTGATTTAGCTAGATTTATTTCGAGTTTTTCACTTTCGTTTTCTCTTTCTATTCGATTTAATTCGTCTTGATATATTTTTGCAAATCCGCCATGTTCTTTGAATTTTTTCGTGTTCTCATTTTTTTCTATGGTATTGCCCCTAATTAATCTAGTTACTTTCGCACAACCATATGACTCAATAATATTCATAATACGATTAGATTCAAACTTAATATCTGAAATTTTGTAGTCTTTATATTTTTCAATATCTTTTAGAATTCCATCATAAATTTTCGAGTCTAATTCTAAAATTTTGCCAATTATTAAATCTAAAGTTTCAATATCGGATTTGTCAATTTTCATGTTTTTCTTTTTTTATTGCACTTGCCACTAACGGTCGAGTGTAGCAGCAGTAAGGGATTGCGGGCTACTTTCCTGTCCCCCGACACCGAAGTTTATGCGGGGTAGAATGCTACGAATACCACGGAAACCCTTATTGACTGCTACACTTTGTTAGCAACAGGGTTTGGTTCGTCCAAAGGTTAAATCTCTCATATTTAATTCAAACTATCGTAAAAGCTTTTTTGTCCGCTCGCTACGAAGTGCAATTTATTTTGTGTGTCGGCCAGCCCTAATAGCCCCTTAGGGCTAACATGGGAGGGGATTGTAAGCTCTTTGGCAAGCCCAGTGAACGGCTTTTCAATAACTTGGGCTGCTGGTTGGGCTTGACAATGTGCTTACAAAGTGCGTGGGCTTTTTAATTCTTTACTACCAAGCCCAATGCCTCTAACAATTGTGGATTGTCTTCCATTGCGATTTTTGCTACTGCATAAAATTCACTCATCCAGTCGTCGAGTTTGGCAAATGCTGTGTCTTTAATGGTAGTAGCGTCTTGCGATTCGCCTTTTTCCTTTAAATAAGCTGACCGCAAAGTCTCAACCTCTGGAATCATTGCTTGTGCTGCATTCAAATCATCAAAGGATATTTTCAATCGTGCCAATTTGGTCTGAATGTCGGTGTCGGCAATAGCGATTTTATAGAACTTACGGACAGTCTCAAGCCACTTGATGTAAGCCACTGGCATTGTTCCTGAAATTTCCAATTTGTCGGCAGTAGTTGAGTCGTCGCGGAAGACCACTTTAGCTTTTTTGCGGTGTGCGGAGTAGAAGTTGTCGAGTTGATCCTTCTTTGTCTCGAAAGTTGCGTAGGCGGCAGAGGCTTCGTCTGTTTCGGTTTGATTGGAATCGAATGCCTGACGGGTAGAATCATAAAGAGCTTTACCCTCTGCAACTTTAGCAGAGTCGTAGCCGTACTCGGCCATGGTCGATGCAATTTGTGGTTGCGATTCGGTGTTTTCAAACGTTACCCTGTATTGCTCAAGGGTTTTTGCTTCGGAAACTTTTGGACGTGTTGCCATTCTTATAAGTGTTTAGGTTGAACAAATTGGCCATTTTCAAGGCCGTTAATTATTTTAGTTTTATTTTTTCCTATTGCTTCAAGTTCGTCTTGTCTAGCTTCACTTCATATTAGGCTGCTTCACGGTTATTAGGCATTGCTTCGAGGCGATTTGCCTTTGCTTCGTGACATTTTGTTTTTGCTTATTGCCAGAAAGGATTGCTTCACGTTTATTGCCTATAGCTTCCTGTTAATGAACCATGAATTAACACAAATATAAGCATTTGACTGTTAAACTATCTTCCAATTTGGCAATTAAAAGCATATTCCAATTTTTACTCCTCCACTTATCAAAGCTACTTTGGCAGCCAAAGAAGTTATAGACTTGTATTGCCCAGAGTAAACCATTAATTGATTTGTCGCTGGTTTTAATACAGAGTTTAAGCCATAAGAACCATAAACTCCAATATTGATTCCCATTTTACCAATAGGAACGGTTACTCCCGCATTAGCGAATAATGAGTAGGCCATTTGAGTGGTCAAGTCTCCGGAATATTTGATGTTTTCTACTTTTTCGAAACCGTGGTTGGGCATATTGTTAAGCTCAACATTGTAGGCAGGGTAATAACCACGGGTTTCGATTGTTCCTTCGGTACATTGGTAGGTTGCTGAAAGCGGTAGTGAAAATTTTAATCCTAAGTTTCCGAATATTCTCAACTTTTCAGAAAGGTTTTTTCGGTAAGCAAGAAAAATTGGGATTTCGAGGGCTGAAAGTTTTTGTTCTTCTTTGATGCCGTTCGCTGTTACACGGTATTCAAAGTTTTCGTTCTCATCATCAACGGAGGCGATGTTTGCGGAATAGTTGGTTAATTCTGCTTTTGATGTGTATGCAGAATAACCAGCACCAATGCCGACTCCTAAATTTGTGGTAAAATAGTATTTCCCGTTTAGCGACAACTGGTAACCCATGCCGGGTGTAATACTTCCATTTTCTATTCTGCCCGAAAAACCGGAGAGGCCGTAACCTCCTCCGATTTCAATCTCTACTTTTTTATCTTGTGCCTTGCCAGTCAAAACTGAAAGGCAAAGGGCGATTATTGCTATATATTTTATTGATTTCATTTTTCTTTACGTTTTATCATTGATGGTTTTACTTCACAATTAATTTATCATTGAACGATTCGCCATTTGCAAATTGAACTTTAATCAGATAAACACCACGTGCAAGACCGTCTAATTTCATGAGCGGTTGCAGTTGTTTGCGACGGGAAATGATTTGTCCGTTTACATTGGTTACAATCATCTCACCAGCTGCCAAGTCAGCTTCTTTGGCTTTAATCTCTACTGTGTATTCCTTGCTTTCGTCCAACGGATTAGGATAAATTTTTACCGACTTTGTTGAATTCCCTACATTTATAACGTTTGAGATACCGATCTTTCCATCTGAAGTGGTTACCATTATAAAATAGCTTCCGTTTAATCCTCCTGATTCCTGATAAAACTGTTCTGTAGCTCCCTGAATCGGATTTCCATTTTTGTACCATTGGTAACTGGTGTACTTCGATCCTGTATTGTTGCACACCAGCACATCGTCCCACTTTTTACTGATAGCAAAAATCTCCGTAATTTCTAAGTTAATGTCAGGGACATTTGTTTTTATCTCAACGTTTTCAGCACTATCAATGGCCGTTACATAGAAAGAATATTTTACATCCTTTTCAAATTCAAAATCAAGTGATGTTAAAGCTGAACGTTGTAATAAAGGAGCATAATTTTCAGTTCCTTTCTTCATATATAGGTTGTAGCAATACAAGCCCGAACCGTTTTTATTGTCTTTCCCTTCCCAACTAATCAATGCTTTATTGTCGCCAACAATATCGGGTTCAAACATGCTGCTGGTTGGCTCTATAATGTCCTTTTTATTGCTCCATGTCGGTGTCAGAATCGGCGCATTATAGTCGAATACAATGGTAGCACGGTTGTTTACTTCTGCTTCATTAGAAACCGATTCATTCAAATCAATAGTGAAAGAGACACAACCTTGTCCACGACCTGTGCTATCGTTCGGTTGCAAGAAGCCCATGTCAGGATCGCTTGGCAAATCGTTGGTTGTTGGGTCGATGGTTTTAAAGTACCATTTGGCAATTCCCTTTATAGAATCAAGAGTTACTGTAACTTCTACTTTGATGTCACGTTTTGGACGCAGATCGACTTCCCATTTGTGATTCTTTGCATTGTAAGGAGCTTGTGTAATGGTTTCTCCAATTTTGATATAACCTGCCCTGAAACTGGAAATATTGAATGATTTCATATCCAAGGTATCGGTAATAAATACTTCATGGGCAGGAGCAGTAGCAGTACTTTTGTTCTCGAAATTGATGATGTAGGTGAAATTGGTTCTCTTATCGTTAAAATAGGTACTGCCCGAAGGTGAACGGTAACCGATTTTGTCATTTGGATCGAAAGATGAAACTGCACGAACATTTAATTTTGCATTTACATGTTTTTCGCAATCCTTCAATACATTTGTATTGCACATTTTTTGAGCTTTAACATGGTTCAATGCTCCAACTATACCATACGAACCTAAATAACCTGCCCATTCTGCTATTTTAAATTTTCCTTCAACAAAATCAAGAGACTCTTTCCCGTATTTATTAAAGGCATCCCATAAAGGAATATTATCGCTCTTAGCTATAGCACTAATAGTACCGTTTGCGTAAGCATCATGCAATATCTGGTTATTAACCTTGTTCATTGCTATTCCTTTAATATGGTCATAAGTCATGCTGGAAACTTGATCTTTGACAAAATCTTTTGTTATATTTTTGAAGTAATCTGGATTATTTCCATTCATCGCCGCATCAACCATATTTTGCCCATATTCGAGTATTCCTCGTGATTCTGAAAGCAAATATTTTGCAGCTTTCTCGTCCATATCTAACTTTTCGCCAGGGAAAAGTTTCCCGGCCACTTTGTCAAGTACTTCATCTGCAACTTTTCCTTTTAAATCATCCCAAATAATATTACCCACTTCGCCCATATAATCTTTATAACAATCCTTGTAAAGATTATTACATATCTCTTCAATTTTAGATTCTGTGTCTTTATCGTTATTGATATAAGTAGAAACCATATCTTTTGCATGTTGACCATACGAATAGTCACCTTGCCATGCTTCTATTTCCATGTTTTTATTTGTCTTTAACTTAACCACTATTTCCTTACTCTGGTATGCGGTTAGATCTGGGCCAAAGAAAGTCCCGGTCTTACTAGTTCCACCACTACCATCAAGATCACCTGTATCGGTAAATGTAAAATCGTTGGGATCAAGTTCCCACTGATCATATAACTCTTTATCCTTGTCGCTAAAAATATCTGTTGATGCTTTTAAATCCTTGTCTGAACTTTTGACTTGGATAACTACAGTTGGTGTACTTATCTGTGTATTTCCTGTATTGGTGAGTTTTATGGTATAATCGGTATTCCGACCAATTAACACTCGGCTATTACCGACAATTTCAATCTTTAATTCACCTTGAATCATTTCTTCTATTTCAAGCCCGTTCTTGATAATAATGGACGTGCCTTTAAAATCAACAATAATGTCCCAATAACCTTTTTCTTTCTTTGTGAAGTCGAACAATGCACTGCAATTGTAACGTTCGGAAGAAACTGTTTCAGAAACAAGGGTGTCCCGTCCTGCTTTTGCCAGTTTCACCACCACATTTTCATGGAACCCGTTTCCGCTGAATTTAAGGGTGTTCTTTCCATCGTTTCCAACTTTCGGTGTATGGGTCAGGATTGCACATTTTGGAGTAGAAAAGTTAATTGGCTCGGCGCGCAAGGTATCGGAAGCAGTAACAGCATACGCCCGATAGGTATATTCGCTACTAGGTACTAATCCTGAAGCTTCGGTTTTAAGGAATACGCCATTTAAGGTGCTTTCCATTCGGGTATAATGAGTTGCATTTTTGCTTTTAAACTCGAAACCATAAGACGACACTTTGTTTTTTCCAACGTAGATATATCCGTTTAAATCGGCGCCAAACGAATAGACCAACGATGGAGATGAAGTAATTATCGTGGTATTTACCGTTGCATTTGATAGCAAAACAGGATACCCGTTGTTGGTTTGTGGAGTTCCATCGGCCATCCATACGGCACTTTGTCCTTGGTTCAACTTATCGACAAACGATTTGTCTTGCATTTCGGCAGTCGTCATGGCTGTTGCTGTAATGTTATTCGTTCCACTCTGATAACCGGTAGCTTTGGTTTGTATACTGGTAGTTTTATTGAAATAGGCATTTTTTATAATTCCACTGTACGAAGCTCCGGCAAGAGTTCCTAAATTAGAACCTCCGGTTACACTTCCTGTATTGTAACAATAGTTGATGGTTGAACCAGAAAACTGCCCGGCAATACCGCCAATGCCTTGTCCTGATTTTGATTCTACTTTCCCTGTATTGAAACAGTTTGAAATCAAAGAGCCATCCTGTACCCAACCGGCAATACCTCCAATAAAATTACCCCCGGCAACGTTTGATTTGTTGTAGCAATTTGATGCGATTGAAGAACCAAACAATGCCCCGGCAATACCGCCCGAGCCTCCTGCTCCGTTTTCCTTGATTTGACCGGAGGCGATGGATGAATAACAATTAACAATGGTTGATTGGGTATTTGCAAAACCAACAATTCCACCAGTATTGGCACCACCGTTAATGCTACACTCTCCAATAATCCCAAGGTTTTTGATGGTGGCCGACTTAATGTAACCAAACAACCCTGTGAAATTTTTAGAAGTACTGTTAATATAAAGGTTTGAAAGGGTATATCCGTTTCCATCAAATGTACCACTAAAGTAATTTGTACTAACCGAATTGTTGCTAACATCGCGACCTCCAATAGGCATCCATTCAATTCGCGAAGTTTCGGCAACACGGCCTTTCATATCCAAATCACGCATCAACATAAAGTGTTTTCCTTCAAAAAACTTACCATTAGAAACGTACAACGACAACTTCATCAAATCGGAAAGGGAGTTGATTTGCCAAGGATCGATTTCGGTACCCGCACCTTTATCCCATGAAATAATTTCTTTGTCGATACAACTTTCCATTACCTGAATGGAATAATCGTTCGATGAATGGTCTGCTACACCGCATAAGACCAGCCCATAATAACCGTCTTCCGGGATTACAATTTCCTGTGTGAATGCAGTTCCTTTCGTCCCTGTTGTAATAATGATGCTGTCTTTTGTGTCGATAAAATATAGTTTAGGAATAAAGCTTGAGTTTTTGGAAATGAACTTAATGGTGAGACTGTCTCCTTTTTGAGCAAGGAATTTATAGGAATCCATTTCCCAGAAGTTGGCAAGGTTGCCGGGTTTGACTTGGTTGATTTGAAGTTCGACGGCATTGTTCTTTGGAGTTATTTGATTAATCCAGAAAGTACAAGTATATCCATAATCATAACTGCTTTTACTTGTCGTTTCTAAGGTTAGAGTGTAAGTGCCAGTTTCAGGTAGCGTAATTTCTCTTGTTTGAGCTCCATTTTTGGCACTTAGCTCAGAATAAAGAATATTGTTATTGGGTGTTGTGATAACTCCGGTAATTTCATTTCCATTTGCATATAACTTATCTGAAATTCTAATTTTTGAGCTTTTTACCCCTTTGAACTTTATTATCTTTTTCCCAAACCAAGGCATATCGCTTGTGTACTGCTTGTTATATGAAATAGTGTCGGGTGCCACAGGTAGAGGGTCAACTTGGTATAGCCAAAAACTACATGAATATCCATAATCATAACTGCTTTTACTGGTTGTCTCTAATGTTATTGTGTA
>JBBSCW010000096.1:0-10293 GCA_038249855.1 Bacteroidales bacterium | reverse complement strand
TACTGATATTATTCAACTGAATGCTAAAACTATTTTTCTAAAAAAGAACCTTGTACAATCGCCCATTTCGGGCTATGTGTATGCTGTAAAAGTGAAATATGGCGATTTAGTGAGAAAAAACGATTTGCTTTTCGTAATTCAAAGCAAAGAAAGCAAAGCATTGGATAGCTCCGACAAAGAAAGTACTGGATTAATTAAAGTACTGGCAAATTCAGATGGTTATGTGGGTGAGGTCGTCGTTTCGGAAACAGGTGGTTATGTGGCCGAAGGGGCTACACTTTGTAATATTGTTGAGAATAAAAATATCACAGTTCAGGCCAACATGCCTTACGAATATAATTCGACTATAAAAGTTGGATTGAAATGTCAATTATCTTTACCTGACAACACGACAATAGAGGGAATCGTTACCCGAATTTTACCAACTATGGATGCAAACAATCAGACGCAACAAATTTTAATTTCACCCAAGTCGAATCATCAAATCCCTGAAAACCTGAATATAACAGCCACTTTTCAAAAATTGCAAAAAAAATCATGTTTAATGATTCCGAAATCAGCTTTGATGACTAACGAAAAACAATCTGAATTTTGGGTAATGAAAATTGCGAATAAAGACATGGCTGTTAAAATACCTGTTTCAAAAAGATATTCAAATCAAACAATGATTGAAATTGAAGGAGTTGGCATCCAAAAAGGTGATATGATTATTGTCGAAGGAGGATATGGAATGGATGATAGTACGAAGGTGAAGATAGCCACCCCTCACCCCTAAAGGGGAATGATAGTAGCACTGTCAATTTCAATAAAAAAGAATGAAATGAAGAATATACAAGACGAAACTAATTCAGCTCCCCTTTAGGGGCTGGGGGTCATTATGGAAAATCTCTTTACACGTTTTAAAAGTCCGATAGCGGTTATTTTACTTCTGATATTAATTGGAGGAGCATTTTCGTATAAAAATATGAAGACTTCGCTCTTTCCCAATGTTACTTTTCCCAAGATAAAAATTATTGCTGAGAACGGAGAGCAACCGGTGGAGAAAATGATGGTAACGGTAACCAAACCGATTGAAAACGCCATCAAACGGGTGGAGAATATCCGACTAGTTCGCAGCACTACCAGCATGGGAAGTTGCGAAATTTCTGCTTTTATGGAATGGAATACCGATATTGATTTGGACAAACAACAGGTTGAATCACAGATTAATCAGATTAAAAACAATTTGCCTGCCGGCGTACAGATTACGGTGGAAAAAATGAATCCATCCATTCTGCAAGTCATGGGATATTCCTTACCGTCGGACACCAAAGATCAGGTAGAGCTGAAAATGCTGGCTGAATATACCGTAAAACCCTATTTGTCGCGTGTAGCGGGTGTTTCGTTGGTGGAAGTAATTGGTGGGAAGGAAAAAGAATACCGTATTATTCTCAACGAGCAAAAAATGCAAACCTTGAAAATCAGTCCGCAGGATATTCAACAAGTTTTGCAACAAACCGATTTTATCAGTTCTAACGGATATTCAGTCGATTATAACCGTTTGTACCTCACAGTGACCGATGCCACTTTGAAAAACATGGATGAACTTAAAAATCTGATTGTTTTTGATAATGGTGTCAGACGCATACAACTTAGCGATATTGCTCAGGTTGTTATTGATGAAAAAACGGAATATATCAAAATTAAAGCCGATGGTAAGAATGTTCCTTTGCTCGCGGTGATGAAACAACCGAATGCCAACCTGATTGATGTGGCTACAGAAGTTTCGTCCAAGGTGGATGAACTGAATAAAATTTTGCCCAAAGGGGTCGAATTGAAACCCTATTACAATCAAGCTGAATTTGTAAATAATAGCATAAAAAGTATCATTGATGTACTTTGGATTGGTTTGATATTGGCCATTGTGGTAGTTCTTATTTTCTTGCGCTCGTTCAAAGCAGGTTCCGTTTTACTCGTCACCATTCCGCTCACATTGGCATTGACTTTTTTAGCTTTGTATTTTATTGGTTTCGATTTCAATATCATGACTATTGGTGCAATTGCTGCTTCCATTGGGTTAATTATCGATGATGCCATCATCGTGGTGGAACAAATTCATCGAACACACGAGGAATTTCCAGACCGTAAATCCAAAGAACTAGTAGGTAAAGCCATAAAATTTCTATTGCCTTCCATGATTAGTTCATCGTTGAGCACCATTGTTATTCTTATTCCTTTCCAATTGATGACAGGCGTGGCAGGAGCTTATTTCAATATCCTGACCGAAACCATGATTATCACCTTGGTTTGTTCCTTTATTATTACCTGGCTCGGGTTGCCGGTTATTTATTTACTGTTTTCGAAAGATAAAAGTCTGGAAGCTCAGGCTGTTGTTCAGGAACACAAGAAACATACTTGGATCAACTTTTTTATTTCAAAACCGCTGATAAGTATTGGTTTCGTAGTATTTTTAATTGTTAGTTTAATATTTATCATTCCCCGATTGGAAACTGGATTTTTACCCGAAATGGATGAAGGTTCTATTGTGCTTGATTTTGATTCGCCTCCCGGAACTTCGCTCGAAGAAACCGACCGCATGCTCAATGAAGTAGATGAAATTCTGGAAAATACGCCCGAAGTAAAATCTTATTCACGGCGAACTGGTACTCAAATGGGTTTTTTTATCACCGAACCCAATCGTGGTGATTATTTGATTGAATTAAAAAAAGACCGGAAACTTACTACCGAAGAAGTGTCAAATGAAATTCGATTGAAAATTGAAAAAACACTGCCTGCTTTAAAAATTGATTTTGGACAAGTTATTGGCGATATGTTGGGCGACCTCATGACCAGCGTGCAACCCATTGAAATAAAAGTTTTTGGAGATAATACGGAGAAATTGCAGACATTGTCGCGCCAGATTTCAGACAGTGTGGAATCGGTTAAAGGAACAGCCGATGTGTTCAATGGTATTGTGATTGCCGGACCGATGTTGCGAATTTTACCCAAAGAAGATAAGCTAAAACAATTTGGACTTAATGCTTCCGACTTGCAAAATCAACTGGAAATTTACCTCAGAGGAGTAGTAGTTGGTTCAATTCCTGAAAAAGAACAACTCACGGATATTCGCATGATTTCAGCCCACAACAATACAACTCCCATCGAAAAAATGAAGGAAGTGAAGTTATTCACTCCAACCAGCGATGTAATTTCAGCAAATCAGGTAGCCGATTTTGAGATTCAAAGTGGAGTTGCTGAAATTGAACGTGAAAATCTTCAATCAATGGGTGTAATCTCGGGTCGGTTGAACGGACGTGATTTGGGAAGCGTGATGAAAGATATTCAGAAGAAACTGTCAAGTATACAATTGCCTCCCTCCTATCAGATTGAATACGGTGGCTCGTTTGCCGAACAACAAAAATCTTTTAATGAATTGCTTCGTATTCTTTTATTGGCAGCATTATTGGTTTTTACGGTCGTGCTTTTTATGTTCAAAAGTCTGAAACTTTCAATCACCGTACTATTTGTTAGTTCATTGGGAATTGTAGGTGGAGTGCTGGCTTTATTTATTACCAATACGGCACTCAATGTGGGCAGTTATACTGGACTGATTATGATTGTGGGCATCATTGGTGAAAACAGTATTTTTACCATTCAGCAATTCCTAAGTGAACTAAAAACTGCAACCGTTCGCGAAGCACTGAACTTTGCCATATCTGCTCGTTTGCGTCCCAAACTAATGACTGCTACAGGTGCTATTGTCGCACTTTTACCATTGGCAATGGGCATAGGTGCAGGTGCACAAATGCATCAATCATTGGCTATTGCGGTGATTGGAGGATTGTTGGTGGCATTGCCTTTGTTGTTAGTTGTTTTGCCTTCGATATTGAAAATTGTAATTAGTTACGAGGACTAGACAGGAGTAAGAGGTAAAATGTAAGTAAAAAAAACACTTATCTTTGTCTAGTAAAATGAAATCTTTTCTTAAATCAAAAATGCATGAAGTTTAAATATCTTGTTCTTTTTATTTTACTATTATATCCGTTTTATAGTCAAGCTCAAATGGATACTACCGAAGGCCATATCAAATGGCATAAAAAAAACTTATCTCTAACAGTCTCATATATAAACGGTGTAGTGGCTCCCACCAATATTTTTGTGAGAGGAAGCAACCAAAACTCAGTTTTAATTGATGATTTTGAAGCATTAAATTTTAAGCTGGCGACTCAAACAACTGGCGAAAGTTTACAGGAACAGATTCTCAATTATCCACAATGGGGTGTTGGGTTAAAAGTGTTGAATTTTCATAATAGAGGCGAAGTTGGGATTCCTTTGGCATTGTACGGATTTATTGATGTACCACTTCTAAGAGTCAATAGGGTTACAATTAATGCTGATTTAGGATTTGGTGTTTCGTTTAATTGGCAATCGTTCAATCCCATTACCAATCAATATAATGTGGCTTTGGGATTAGGTCAGGCGTTTATGAGCGATGCCGGAGTTACACTGAACTATGAATTAACAAGGCACTTTGATTTGGTGGCGGGTTTTAATTTCTCACACTATTCAAATGGTTCTATCAAAATGCCGAATTTTGGAATTAATTCTTATGCGCCCAAAGTTGGTTTAAAATATAACTTTCAGGAACGTCCTGAATTTATTAAAACAGAGATTCCTAAATTTAAACCCCACGGAGAGTGGGTGTTGTCTACCTTTGCTGGTATGAAAAATATCATTTTTGATTCAGTAGACATTGATATTCTTGAAAAGTATGAAGGCGTATTCTTTCCTGTATTCGGAGTTTCTGCACTTTATAATGTTCAACTGACTCGTTTCTCGAAAATTGGTATCGGAGCAACATTCAATTATAATGGTTCGATTGATGCACAAGTAGCTATCGAAAACAATGAATTGGAAGATGTGGATGGATCTGTTTTTGAGAGACTACAATTGAGTGTATATCCGTCTTATGAGCTTACTATCGATAGATTATCAGTGATGTTGCAGCCAGCATTTTATATCTATCGCAAGAAATTTGCAAATATATCACCAGTATTTCATCAACGAATAAGTATTCTATATCAAATAAACGACAAACTATTTGCCGGCATTACTTTACGTGATTCTAAAATTCATGCTGATTTTATAGAATGGACTTTGGGCTATAGATTATCGAGGAAGGGGTTCGGGTCAAGAGGAAAATGAATTGTGTGAGAATATTTACATTGATCTGGAAATACTAATAAATGACTTGCTCGAACATAAAAAAACCTCATAATCTTCTGATTATGAGGTTTTAAAGTACCCAGAGCCGGGATCGAACCGGCATGGAAGTGAATCCACTGGTGTTTGAGACCAGCGCGTCTACCAATTCCGCCATCTGGGCGTTTAAGCGAATGCAAAAGTAATTTATTTTTTGAAACTGACAAACTATTAATAATAGAATTTTTGATTATTATCAATTCCCATTTTTAATAATTTGATTATTAAATAATTACTTCCTGTAATTACTTTTTCTTTCGGTTACAAAATCATTTCTTTTGCCTGAAAAAATTTCATAATGGTTAAACCAACAATCGAGTGTTCCGTTCAGGAGTTTAATACGCTCAGTGGGTTTAAGTCCTATTTTGTCAAGACATTCCTCATGCGAACTGATAACCCAGCAGCTATTTCCAGTGAATTTATGTTTCATGGTAGTACCGAGCGAAGCATACAACCCAAAAATATCGTCGGATGTAATACGTTCACCATAAGGAGGATTGGTAACCATCAGACATTTTTCGACTTCGGGTACCAAATCTTTTACTGACACAGCTTGCAAGCTGATATATTTACCAAGTCCTGAACTTTTTACGTTCTGTTCGGAAATGGAAATGGCACGCTGTGAAATATCCGAACCATATATTTTAAATTCGAATGGACGCTCATTCGTATCATCGTTGTATATTTCGTCAAATACTTCCTGCTCAAAATCGTTCCACTTTTCGAAAGCGAAGGATGGACGATAAATTCCTGGTGGTATATTCAGCGCAATCAAAGCAGCCTCAATTAACAAAGTACCTGAACCGCACATAGGATCTACAAAATTGGTTTGTCCTTTCCAGCCAGTCATCAGCAACATTCCAGCTGCCAGCGCTTCGTTCAGAGGAGCTTCGTTTTGCGAAATACGATAACCGCGTTTGTGCAGCGAATCGCCTGAACTATCGAGCGACAATGTACACTGCTTATTGGAAATATGGATATTGAACATCAGCTGAGGATTCTCCAAACGAACCGAAGGTCTATTACCCGTTTTTTCTTTGAACCAATCCACTATGGCATCCTTCACTCTGTAAGTAACGAACTTAGAATGGCTAAACTCTTCGGAATAGACAGTAGCATCAATCGAAAAAGTGGAGCTATCGGTCATATAATCGGTCCAATTGATTTGTTTAACCATTTCGTAAACAACATCAGGATTTGGAGCTTCAAAAGTCATAATAGGCTTTAAAACACGTGACGCAGTTCGCAAATGCAGATTGGCTTTATACATAAAAGCTTTATTGCCGGTAAACTTAACCGCCCTACGTTGTATTTCAACATTGTTAGCTCCCAGATTAACTAATTCCGTTGCCAGAACTTCCTCTAAACCCCTAAAGGTTTTCGCTATCATTTCAAATTCCATATATTGTTTTTATCTTAATTTGCGTTCTCTATATACTACCCCTAACCCCGTTCGACTGAGCTCACGCCGAAGTCTAAAGGGAAATTAAATTAGCTTTGTTTTTTAAATTGTAAATAGTAAATGTTTAAATAGTAAATTCTTAAAACTATTTTCGCTGCACCAATTTTGCTCCCGGAGCCACATCGCTATCCACCCAAATATTACCCCCAATAATAGCTCCATCTCCCACTTTTATATTTCCAAGTATAGTGGAATTTGAGTAAATAATTACATTATTCCCAATATTCGGATGTCGTTGAATTCCCTTTATTGGATTCCCATTTTCGTCCAAAGGGAAGCTTTTAGCACCCAAGGTAACGCCTTGAAACATTTTTACATTATTGCCTATAATAGCAGTTTCGCCAATCACCACACCCGTGCCATGATCGATGGTAAAGTACTCACCAATACTTGCTCCCGGATGGATGTCAATTCCTGTTTCGGAATGAGCCATCTCGGCAATAATACGAGGAATAAGCGGTACATCGAGATGCAACAAGGTATTGGCTATGCGGTAATTCGTAATAGCTTTGATACTCGGATAACAAAAAATAACTTCGCCTAAACTCTTGGCTGCCGGATCACCGTTGTAAGCTGCTAAGACATCTGTGTGTAGTTTCTTTCTGATTTCGGGTAGACTAGCAATAAAGTTCATCGATTTTGCTTTAGCAATTTGGTCAGTTTCGGCACAAGTACCCATAGGGATTTGTTTCTCGAAACATAGACCTGCCTTTATTTCGTTCGAAAGAAAAATATTCAATTTATCGGTATTAACTCCGATGTGGTAAAGCATTGTTTTGGAGTTCACGCCTGCATCGCCAAAATATCCAGGGAATAAAATGGACCGAATAAGTTGAACTATTTCTTTGAGAACTATAACCGAGGGCATTGGGTTGTTTTCGTTCTGTTGATGGCAAACATCCTCAAAACTCTCAACTTCCGCTAACTTCTTGATGGTCGATAAAAGTGTATTATTCATTGCTTGATATAGTTTTGTAAGAAATCATGAATGGCATTTACTGCATTGTTATGTCTTTGTTCACCAATGCCTTGAATGATAGTATAGGGTTTATTCGTTTGCTGAATTTCCGTTTCGTACCAATTAAAAAAGTAGTCTCTATCAGTGCCGTGCTCACGAACAGGATCAGGAATCCATTCTAAATCGGGGGAACAAAGCAGATGAAAATCAATATAAGGTTTCTTCATTCTTTCGGTTAGAAAGTCAGGAACTTCGCCAAATCGATGCTTGAACCAGACTTTGGTAATAATTAAATCGGTATCAAAAAAAACAAAGTCGAGACCCTTTTTGTTTTGCTGTTCAATCTCAAGTTCCTGATCAATTTGCATTTGTGCAATTTTACTAACATCAGCGAAGGTATAAGGCTCAGATAAATGCTCTATATATTCGCGGGCAAGTTCAGGGATTACAATTCCGTTAAAAGTTTTAGCTAATGCCTCTGACAACATAGACTTTCCAGTGGATTCCGGACCCGTAATTGCAATTTTAATCATGTTGAGAAAAAAGAATTAGTAGCATAAAAGCAGAAATACAAAAAATAGCTATAATTTAGGAAAAGTAAAAGACTCTACATTATATTGAAAAATAATCGTAATTATTTCCTATTTCATGTTTTTAAAAAGTTTCTGAGTATCTTTGGCACAAAAAAATATGTGCAAATTTACAACAATTATTCTGCTTTTATTAGCATCCCTAACTTTTACCCCTGAATTAAGAGCACAAAACGCTGATATTGACTTACTGAAAAGTATAAATAGTCCTAATCCAAAAGCATTAAGGGACTATTCGGTATTTGTGTCAAACACCACAACACTATTTTCACTCGGTACTCCAATAGCAATGGGCGTTACTGCTTTAATTAATCAGAATGATGATTTGCTTAAAGATGCAATTTACGTAGGGGCAAGTATTGGGGTGGATGCTGTATTAACTTATGGATTAAAAAAAGCTTTTAACCGACCACGACCATACATTAGCTATCCAAACGATATTGTCCCTTACGAACATTTAAACTCACTCTCATTTCCTTCGGGTCACACTTCCTTGGCATTTGCAACTGCCACTTCACTGAGTTTAAGCAATCCCAAATGGTATGTTATTGCTCCCAGTTATTTCTGGGCTGTTTCTGTTGGTTATTCCCGCATGAATCTTGGTGTACATTACCCTTCAGATGTGCTTTTCGGAGCGGTTTTAGGAGCCGGAAGTGCTTACATTACCTACAAAATAAATCAATGGTATTGGAAAAAAAAGGAAAATAAGAAACTCCTTTTCAAATATTAGTGATTGTACTTCAAGCTTTTTTCTGAAAGTAATTATCAAATTGAGGGATTACTTTTCAATTTGTACCTTTTTCAAATTTTTACTAAGGAATAAAAAGCCGACTACCGCAGAAATTAACGAACCCAACAAGATTGAAATTTTGGCACTATTACTCATTTCTATTTCAGTGAATGCAAGTAATGCTATAAATATCGACATCGTAAATCCGACTCCTCCCAAAAAACCAACTCCAATAATATTTGTCCATTTCAAATCGGATGGCAAGGCCGCTAATTTGAATCTCACAGCTAAATAGGAAAATATAGTTATACCGAGTGGTTTACCAATAAATAAGCCCAAAATTATCCCCAAACTACCTAATTGGAATACATCTCCCTCCCACCCTGTATCTATTTTGATACCGGTATTGGCAATTGCAAAAAGTGGTAAAATAAAGAATGCAACCGGCTTGTGCAATAAATGCTGTAAGTGAAAAGAAGGTGAAAATTCCTTTGATTTGCCAAAAGGAATAGCAAAAGCCAATAAAACACCTGTGATAGTAGCATGTACTCCCGAATTGAGCATAAAATACCACATGGCTACACCTCCAATTAGGTAGGGCATAAGTTTGCAAACCTTCAACCTATTCAGAAAAATCAAAAATGCAAAAATGCCCAGTGCAATAGTTAAATTAATGATTGAAAGAGATTTGGTATAGAAAATAGCAATCACGATGATAGCACCTAAATCGTCGATAACGGCAAGCGCAGTCAGGAAAATCTTTAAAGAAGCCGGAACTCTATTGCCCAATAACGAAAGGATACCAATGGCAAATGCAATATCAGTTGCCATAGGTATACCAGCTCCTGACTCTTGAGCTGTACCGTTATTCATTGACATAAATATCAATGATGGCACTAACATACCACCCAATGCGGCAAAAATGGGTAAAGAGGCATTCTTGAGACTCGACAATTCGCCTTCGTAAATTTCGCGTTCCAACTCTAATCCTATGAGTAAGAAAAAGATAGTCATTAATCCATCATTGATCCAATGGGTTAATGAATGGTGGGCAATTTGAAAATCCCAAAAAGCCAAATATTGGGAATGAAAGGGTGAATTAGCTAAGAAAAGTGAAAGTGCTGTTGCAAAAACTAAAATCAGACCTGCCGTTTTTTCGCTTCTGAAAAACTCTTTATATAATTTTGTTAATTTCATTACTGTCAGATGATTATCAATATCTTCATTTACGTTCCAATAATTCTTTGGCAGATTTTACTCGTTGACCAGAATTCTCAGCAGCAATTTTCCGTTGAATTTCCTCTGAATATCC
>JBBSCW010000095.1:0-10335 GCA_038249855.1 Bacteroidales bacterium | reverse complement strand
GGTTAGGGGTTCTTTATTTTTATAAATTAGTTGTCTTCTCTTATTCCCCTTTAGGGGTTGGGGGTTGTATATTTTTATAAATTAGTTGTCTTTTCTCTTATTCCCCTTTAGGGGTTGGGGGTTGTATATTTTTTATAAATTAGTTGTCTTTTCTCTTATTTCCCCTTTAGGGGTTAGGGGTTCTTTATTTTTATAAATTAGTTGTCTTCTCTTATTCCCCTTTAGGGGTTGGGGGTTGTATATTTTTATAAATTAGTTGTCTTTTCTCTTATTCCCCTTTAGGGGTTGGGGGTATCTCCCACAACTTTTCCATCTTCCAACCGAATAATCCTTCTCAAGTATCCGATTACTTTTTCGTCGTGCGTAGCAAAAATGAAAGTAGTTTTGGTTTCTTCGTTGATTTTCAGCATAGTTTGTAGAATATTATGCGAATTTGCTGAGTCTAAGTTGGCAGTTGGTTCATCGGCCAAAACCATTATCGGACGCTTCACCATGGCACGTGCAATGGCAACACGCTGACATTCACCGCCTGAAAGCTGTGAAGGCCGTGAATTCAATTTGTCGGTAAGTCCTACCCATTTCAAGGTTTCCATTACACGTTGTTTGCGTTCTTCACTACTCATATTGAGTAATAGGAGTGGAAATTCTATATTTTCAAACACCGTATAAACAGGTAATAGGTTATAGTTCTGAAAGATAAATCCCAATTCTTCCTTACGAAGTTGAGCCGACTCCTTTCGGGTAAGTTTACCAACTGATTTGCCTAAAACGACAACTTCACCAGCCGAAGGAATATCGAGCGAACCGATAATGTTTAACAAGGTGGTTTTTCCCGAACCGCTCGGGCCTACCAAACCAACAAACTCACCTTTTGAAAACGAAAGATTAATTCCATTCAAGGCAGTGAAAAAACCATTTCCAATAGGAAATTTTTTAACGAGATTTTTAACTTCTACGATTATACTTTCAATTTCATTGCTGAATGAATTCTCATTTTTCAATTTTGTAATAGTCATAAATATTCCTTTCTATTAAGTTCAATCAAATTTTTTTAAAGCAAAACTTTGTATCCTTTGTGTAACAGTTTTTCTCGATAATATCCCTAAAAATTATAGTTTATCATCACTTGAAAACCCTTTCCGACAAACATATTTTGGCTAACAGACTGTGCTGACATTAACTGTACATTCATCGGATTCCAATATGCTATTCCATAAATGCTGAAATTGTCGTAAGTGCGGCTATAACTCACATAATTCATGGTTTTATTGGCTTCGGGCAAATAAAATATCATAGCCGACAGATTATCCAAAATGCTAAGCGGGTAAGTAAACAGACTTCCTACAACATTGATGGTATTGCCATATACAATAAATTTTTCGCCAGCATGATAGCGAAAATATTCCAGCGTCGCTCCCACTCCATTGCCTAATGGAAATGTATAATCCATCCCTATATTCCACATATCCTGCATTTTAGGCATATTGGGAATAATGAAATTTTTCTTATCGGTAATCGTTGTACTCGCTTCTATCCACAATCCAATGCCTAGATCCCATTTACCATCGAGGCCAAAACGAGATTCATTCAATTCATAATCGTTATTGGGAATGCTCGAAGGTAAATTTGGAACTTTCACTTTTCGAAAATGCGTACTTACTCCTATTTCGCCAGGACCAAGTGGGGTCTGTATTCTCCCGCCTAATTCAGGTTTCCTTTGCATTGAACCATATAACTCATAACCCTTTGCGTTTTTATTTCCCATCAATCCCCAGACCCAAATATTGGCATTATTCTCAAAAAAATACTTCCCTAGCACTCCATAAACTCCATCCGTAAGTTGTAATGGATCACGTACATCCATAGCATCGAACCACATCAAGGGACGAAACATCTTGGCTTGACCAAAATTTATTTTTTGTAATCCGGCTCGCAGTTCCCAATTCGAACCCGAATAACGCAACCAAACTCTGTAAGGCTTCACCTGCCCCATCAGCGTGTCGAAACCAAGTGAACTAAAACCCAGTGATGCATTCAAATTAGCTGACGCTTCAAAATCGAAATGGCTGTTTTGCTCCAATTTAAAGTCGCCTAATACAGTGGGAACAAACCGACCACCGAACTGAACAGGAAAACTCTTTTCCAATTGCACTATTCCCCAAGTAGTTATTTGACCATTAAAAGAAAATTTAGTGGAGTCACTTTGCGCAAGTATTTTGCTACAAATCAACAATATCAACACAGATGTATTTTTCGTCAGTTTCATCTTATTTATTATTGTTTCGTGGGAGGCATCACTCCATAAATTACAAACTGTGATATTTGTCGGGTCATGGTTTCTATATTAGGAAAAAAGGCTATTACATCAGGCTGACTACTAACTTCTAACATTTTCTGCATCATCAGCATCACGAAATTAATATCTAAATTTGGATTCATTTCATTTTTCTGCTGAGCCTCAACAAAGAAATTATACATCAAAGTCATTGAATTTTGCATTAATTTTGTATAAAAAGATAATATATCATCTGAATCGGGGTGAAAAAAATCGGCTACGAATTCCTTTGAAAATGATTTACTTGACTCGTATTTCAAAGCCAACATTTTTTCCATTTTTTCTGAAAAGGTTATATCTTTACTTATTAGTGCCTCATATTCAGACATTTGCTCATCAGTCATTTGCTGCAAAAGAAAAATAATCAAGGCTGATTTTTTTTCATAGAAGGTATAAAAAGTCTTTCGGCTGACAGTTGCTTTGTTGCAAATCTCTTCAATCGTTACTTTTTTAAAGCCGTGTTTCCAGAATAATTCTTTGGCTTTTTTTTCTATTTGTTGCTTCTTCGTTAATTTCATTTCAGTGTAGATAAACATTTATGCTGCAAAGTTACATTATCTATTTATTTATACAATTTTTGTTACCTAAATTTTCAATTTTATTGAAAAAAAGTTTTTTCTTCATTATTTTAAAGTCGAAACAATTAAATTTACTACATTTGTGAGTTAATATATTTGTACAGTATTATGAAAAAAGAATATAGTTTTGAAGAATTGTTGCATAAAGCAGCCTCTTATTGTTCAATATCAGAACATTGTATTTCGGAAGTAGAAGCAAAACTTACAAGCTGGTGTGTTTCATGCGATGAAAAAGTCAAAATAATAGCTCAACTTATTGCAGAAGATTTTATCAATGAAAAACGGTTTTGCAACTTTTTTGTGAAAGATAAATTTCGTTTCAATAAATGGGGAAAAATTAAGATTAGCTATGCCTTGAAACAAAAAGGGTTAAGTAATGAGCTTGTTGACCATGCTTTGGGCACAATTGACGATGGCGAATACGAAGAAATGTTAGCCTCCATCCTGAAAACCAAACTTACGACCATCAAATTCGAGTTTGAATACGAAAAACAAGGAAAGCTCTATAACTTTGCTCAGAGCAGAGGATTTGAAAGTGAGGTAATTAACAGGGTAATCAGATCTATCAACCAATGAGTCGATACACAGCACGCGAAGAAAAAGCAAATAGCATTTCTCACGCCATAGGTATTCCTTTTGGGTTCATTGCTACCTACATTTTACTGCATAAAGCCATCCCTACTCAAAACAGTTGGCTTATTATCAGCTATTTGACTTATGCCATTTTTATGACATCGTCATACCTAACTTCTACACTTTATCATATTGAAACCAACGAAAAGCGAAAACTTACCCGTCGGAAATTCGATCACGCAGCCATTTATCTTCATATTGCAGGTACATATACACCTTTTACCTTGGTTGTTTTACGCAACGAAGGCCTTTGGGGTTGGTCGCTTTTTGGCGTAATATGGCTGGCAGCAATAGCTGGTGTATTGCTCAGTTTTCTGCATCTTAAAAATTCTAGTAAATTAGAAACTGCGTGTTATGTGGCTATGGGTTGGGTAGTTGTCGTTGCTTTCAAACCGCTTATCGACGTACTTTCAGCTAACCAAAACATGCCTGTATTTTGGTGGTTGGTGGCGGGCGGTTTATTTTATACGGTTGGAGCTATTCTTTATTCACTCAAAAAAATTGAATTTATGCACGCCGTTTGGCATTTATTTGTACTGGGAGGTAGTGTTTGTCATTTTATTGCTATTTGGAAGATAGAAGTTTAGTAAACGAGGAAACAAGTGGACAAGTTAACAAGTTATACACTGATATAATCCTATTTAATTGAAATATCTTATTAATTCTATACTAAATTCTTATGTATCAACATTAAAAAATTATCTCTATGATGTTAAAAAAAAATGGCTTAATTGCCCTAATTATTATTTCTACTATGTATATTAATGCACAAAGCATCTCGGGCGACTGGAGAGGAAACTTGTCAGTTCAGGGAACGAATCTGGAATTAATTTTCCACATTTCAGACAAAGACGGTGTTTACACTTCCACGATGGATGTACCAGTACAAGGAGCAGCAGGAATACCAGTTCAAAAAACCGAATTTATTAACAATGAATTAAAGCTTAGTGTACCCGCTGCTCAGATAAATTTTTCGGGTCAACTCACTGGGGACAGCATTTCTGGAACTTTTGAACAAATGGGCATGAAGCTACCGCTGACACTTAAAAAAACGACAATAAAACTGCCGGGAAATACGGCTCTTGTTTCGTCGGATGAAACATTAAAAAAAATAATGGAAGGTGATAATGGGAACTACAAATACAAAGTTTCTGATTACTTTGCACGACCAAAAGCATCATCATTTCAACTTTCACCGAATGGAAAATATATGTCCTACTTGGAAAAAGACGACAAAAATAAAAACCACGTGTATGTAAAAGAAATTGCAACTGGAAAAGTAAACCGCGCTATTGAAGAAAAAGATGAACTGATTAAAGGTTACGGCTGGGTAAGCAATGACAAGCTATATTATGCAATGGATAAAGGCGGAAATGAAAATTTTCATGTCTACGTGGCTGATATTGATGGGAAAAATCCAAAAGATTTGACTCCTTTTGATGGTGTAAAAGCTGCTATTATTCGTATTCTAAAAGAGCAGAAAAATGTCATGATCATACAGATGAACAAAAACAACAAACAGATTTTTGAACCCTACATGCTGAATGCTGCGACCGGAGAGCTGACACAGTTATTTGAAAACAAAGATGCTGCAAATCCGATTCAGGGTTATGATTTTGATAAAGATGGGAATCTGCGTGCCTATACCAAAATGGTCAATGGTATTGAGATGGAACTTTATTACAAAGATCTTGCTAGCAATGAATTTAAGCTGATTACACGCAACAAGTGGGACGACAATTTTGGAATTATAAGTTTCAGTTATAACCCAAACAATAAAGATGAAGCCTATGTGTATAGCAATCTGGACAGCGATAAAGCACGCATTATTTTATATGATTTCAAAACCAATAAAAAAATTAAAGAAGTATTTTCCAATCCAAATTACGATGTAACAAGCATGCATCTTTCTCGAAAACGCAATTACGAATTGGATTATTTTTCATATGATGGCGAAAAGTCAATAATTATTCCAATAAGTAAAACTTATAAAGATTTAGATAGTCGCATAAATAAACAATTTCCCGGAAAAGAATATGGAGTGGTCGATTTTGACGATAATGAAGCAACGTTTTTAGTCATTTTGCAAAGCGATAAACTCTATGGCACTTATTATGAATACAATACTAAAACACAACAATTCAAACTGCTTTACGACCTGATGCCACAACTGAAAGAAGTTGACATGGCTGTTATGAAGCCTATCACTTTCAAAAGTCGCGATGGTCTGACCATTCATGGATATATTTCCTTGCCAAAAGAAGCAATAGAAGGCAAAAAAGTTCCAATGATTGTAAATCCTCACGGAGGTCCACAAGGTATACGCGATAGCTGGGGATTCAATCCTGAAACACAGCTTTTTGCCAGCCGTGGATATGCCACATTGCAAGTGAATTTTAGAATCTCAGGCGGATACGGAAAAGAATTTTTAAGAGCAGGATTCAAACAAATTGGACGTAAAGCCATGGAAGATGTTGAAGATGGCGTAAAATATGCTATTTCACAAGGCTGGGTAGATAAAGATAAAATTGCCATTTACGGAGGTAGTCATGGAGGTTATGCCACCTTGATGGGAATGGTTTTAACACCTGAACTATACGCTTGTGGGGTTGATTATGTGGGTGTTTCAAACATCGAAACTTTCTTCAAGTCATTTCCAGAATATTGGAAACCAATGACCGAAATGGTGAAAGAAATTTGGTACGATCTTGATAATCCTGAAGAACTTAAAATTGCACGTGAAGTGTCGCCGATAAATAAAATTGACAAAATAACGAAACCGTTATTCGTTGTCCAAGGTGCTAATGACCCACGTGTAAACATCAACGAAAGTGATCAGATAGTTACAGCACTTCGTGCAAAAGGCTTTGAAGTTCCCTATATGGTAAAATACAACGAAGGACACGGCTATTATCGCGAAGAAAATCGCATGGATTTTTATGGTACTATGATGGGATTCTTTGCTAAGTATCTGAAATAAAATTAGTTGAAATAACAATAATAAAACCGGACCCACCTATAAATGAGTGAGTCCGGTTTTTTTTATCTCAAAATCAAAAAAAAGGAATAATCATTTGCTATAAAAGTACAAAAAAATAATATCGCACTTCACTCATTGACTTCAAAACCTTTTTTACAATCCATCGTTAACTGTATATATTAAACAAGTAGAGACGCCCAAATAGAACGTCTATACATTTATAAATCAATAACTTAAAGCAATTAATGCTTCGTTGTTTTTACGGCTACCCAATTATTTTTTTCTACAAAATAATTCAATTTCAAATTATTACGATTTGCCTCCGCTTCAATTAACACAATATCTTCCTTGTAAAAACCGCTCATATACAACTCACCGCCAATATCTAAGCAATCAGCGTAAGTTTCAATATCGTTTAGTAGAATATTCCGATTAATATTAGCTATAATTACATCAAATTTCAGCCCTTTAAGTAATTTGGCATCTCCCATTGCAACTTCAATTCTTTCAACGTGGTTCAGTGCAATATTCTCAATTGAATTTTCGACACACCATGCATCGATATCAATAGCGGTAATTTTTGTAGCTCCGCGCATGGCGGCTAATATGGCCAGCACGGATGTTCCACATCCCATATCCAAAATATTCAAGCCCTTGATCTCCATTTTCAAAATTTCACCTATCATCAAGCTGGTTGTTTCATGGTGACCAGTTCCAAAAGACATTTTCGGATCAATTACAATATCATATTTCAATTTTGGAATATCTTTGTGAAACGAACTATGTATAACACATTCATTATCAATAATAATTGGTTCAAAATAATGCTTTTCCCATTCTTCGTTCCAGTTTATAGTTTCAACTGTTATGGCGTTGTATTCTATGTTTGCTTCAAATACAAAATTAGATAATAATTCGTTCAATTTTGCTTCACTATATAAGTCTGCGGTAATGAAGGCTTCCAGTCCATTGTAAGTTGGTAAAAAGCTATCGAAACCTAATTCGCCTAATTCTGAGGCTAATAGGTCGCTTAAATACTCTTCGTAAGGTTCAATGCTAAAATTAACTTGAATAAAATTCATGATGAAATATGTTTGAGTTTGAATTGTAAAAGTACTATAATTTTTAAAAACAATCAAACTGTTCGTCCTACTTTGCGTTTAATAGCATAATGATTGTCTATATCGATAGTTTTAATTGAAATTTTCAATGATGAACTCAATTAATACGCCTGAGAACACAAGGATATGGCACGATTATTGCTGAATAAAATACAAATAAATCACTTAAATATAAGGAGGTAAAATTATGAAACCTGCAATTAAATTTCTTCTTCTTGCGCTCATCTTTCCAGTTGGATTGTTTAGTCAGAAAGCCGAAGTAATCGATGATATCTATTTTAGTCCGAACGATGCTAAAACTACTGTTAAAACTGTAAAACCTCAGAAAACGAAATACATCAATGGGGCTCGTCAAATTGTGTTTTACGACAGAGATACTGTTGAAATAGTTACATCTGACTCAACGTATTTATTGGCTGAGGCAAATGATAACACTAATAACGACTATCAAAATGAAGAAGGTCATTATTTGAATGAATTCAATGGCTCACAGTCCGATTTGGAATATGCTCAACGTATCAGAAAGTTTCGCAATCCAAAATACACAGTATTCTTAGGTGATCCTAATTATTCTGATATATATTCTTTGAATAATTTCGATTGGAATGTGTATGTCGATGGTTCGTACGCTTATGTAACTCCCACATTCACAAACCCATATTGGTTCAACTATAATTATAGTCCATATGGCTACAATAGCTGGGGTTGGGGAAACAACTGGAATTCGCCTTATTCCAATTATGGTGGATGGGGTTACAACAATTGGGGATATAACAATTACTGGGGCTACGATTCTTGGGGATATAATCCTTGGAACAACAATTACTACGGTGGTTGGGGAAACTCATATTATGGTTATTACAATAATTACAACAATGGTTGGGGCTATCCAAATTACGGATATAACAACAACTGGACTTCGAATAGCACAAAATATAACGACAGGAATAACCCTCGTACCAATGAGGCCAATTATAGAAATCCTAGCAATTCGAGAACTTCGGTAAGCGATACCAGAAGATCGGCAGTAACTAATACAACCATTGGTGGAAGCAGTAGATCAGGAGTTGTTGGACGAAACGGATACACAACTGTAGATAGAAATGCAAGCAGTAGCGATATAAATTCAAGTTCAACAAGAATGGGAAATAATTCGGTAAGTAATGGTTCAAGGAGTTCGGGCACTTCAACTAATGGCCGAAATTCAAATTACAATTCTGAAATGTCAAATTCACGTACAGGTAACACCCGTAACGAAAGTGGTTCTACAATAAATAGAAATACTGTTACGAACAAAAGCGAAAATAATGCGATGAATAGATCCGGTAATTCTGAAAGACCAAGTGTAAATAGAAATTCATATTCTACGGGATCGGAATCGTCTACTAGAAATAATTATACTCCACGATCTTCGGCTACACCACAAACAAATTCTGGGCGATCAACTTATTCAACCACACCTCGAACTAATTATTCTACAGGATCACCTGCTGCAACTCGTTCGTCATCAAGTAGTAACAATAGCAGTTCGAGTAATACTTATAGGTCGAGCAGTACCCCTTCTAGTTCTGGAAGCACTTATTCTGCACCTACAAGATCAAGTAGCAGTAGTAGCAGCTCTGGAAGTTCAAGCAGCAGTAGTTCGAGCAGTAGTGGTTCGAGTAGTTCAGGAAGTTCAAGCGGTGGACGCAGATAAATGTATTTTTCAGAGATATTGAGATTCAATTGATAATGATGTTTACAAAAAACAGATAATATGAAACGTATAATTTTTATTTTAATAATAGCAATAAACTGCTCCCTTGTATTCGGTCAAACTGCTTTCGATGCTCTTAAATCGAACGAGACCCAAATTATGGGTACAGCAAGATATTCTGGGATGGCTGGGGCTTTTGGAGCCTTAGGTGGTGATGCTTCGGCAATAAAAGACAATCCTGCCGGTCTTGGAATTTATCGTAAATCGGAAGTTACTTATACTATCGATGCTTTAATGCAAGGAAATAATTCAAATTGGAACGGCCAGTCAAGTAAAGACAATGGTTACAGTATTGGCTCGAACAACTTAACCTTAGTATTGGCATTACCAACTTGGAAAAGTGAAGTAGGATACAGTGGTTTGTTAAGTTCTAATATTTCATTTTCGTATAATAAGTTGAAAAATTTCAATAGAAATCTTTCAATTAAAAGCAATGAAATCGGAACATCAATGACCGATTATTTTGGTTATTTCACGGGAAATGCCAATGGTGATCAGCTCGAATGGGACAAATATCCACAAATGGGATATAATTCTGCTTTCGATAATGATGGATTGTCTTGGATATCAGTCATGGCTGATTATGGAAGACTTATCAATCCGTATAATGACAAAATTACGGGTAAACAAATCGGTTGGGAATCATTCCTAAGTAATGGTGAAAAAGTTACTCCCTCCTACTCTTCCATCGAAACTGGAAGTACAGATGAGTATTCTTTTGGATGGTCGGGTAATTTTAGCAACCGTGTATTTATCGGTTCTTCCCTGAATTTGCAATCTATTAATTATCGGGTTGATAGCAAATATGCCGAAAAATTCGGAAAAGGCGGCCAAATGACACTTGACAACACTGTAATTACAAAAGGCAAAGGAATTAACCTAAACCTTGGGGCAATCTTTGTACCGTTGGACTATTTGAGAATTGGAATGGC
>JBBSCW010000094.1:0-10415 GCA_038249855.1 Bacteroidales bacterium | reverse complement strand
TACAAAGCGGTACGTACACCACCAATATGTAAAGGGCCTGTGGGGCTTGGTGCGAAACGCACTCTTACTCTTCTGTTCATGAGTTATATGTAGTTAGGAGAAAGCCCCCTAAATCCCCCAAGGGGGAATTGAAGAGCTGTTTTTAATGGATTTAGTAAATATTTAAGTAACCAAAACTATCTAAGACTATACTTGTATTTTTTTCTTTATTAGGAATATCAACCATCTAAATTATCTGAATGTCATATCAAAAAGATAAATCAATGATAATTATAAAAGTGAAATAAGCTACAAAATTAATCAATTTAGCTCATTCAAAAGACGGTTTTTAAAAACAAATGTATTTTTAAACAAGAGACATTATTGAAAAACCTTGAATTTATTCAGAGAAAACACCATTAGAATTGAATAGTTGATAATATCTGCCTTTCAAACCTATAAGTTCCTGATGACTTCCCGATTCTATGATTCTTCCATGATCCAATAAATAAATCAAGTCAGCCCACTGAACTGACGACAAACGGTGGCTGATGATAACCGCCGTTTTGTTTTTTGATAATTTCTTCAAGCTTTCAATAATTTGCATCTCCGAAACCGCATCCAACGCACTCGATGGCTCATCCATCAACAATAATTCAGTATCACGGTAGAAAGCACGAGCAATCGCTATTTTTTGCCATTGACCTATGCTGAGTTCTTCGCCATTGCGAAATAAATTGCCCAATAAAGTATGATAACCCTCGGGTAAATTGTCGAGTAAACTATCAATTCCTGCATCTTGAGCAGCTTGTTTTGCTTTCGCCAAATCTAATTCAGATTCGATATTTCCCAACCAAATATTTTGTAGAGCTGTAACATTATATAAAGCAAAATCCTGAAAAACCGCGGTAATATGTTTGCAAATTCTATCTTGTCCTAAATCAGCAGAATCCGTATTATCGTAATAAATCTGTCCAGATTGAGGCTGATAAAATCCACAAAGCAGTTTTATCAGCGTAGTTTTGCCAGAACCATTTGCGCCAACGAAGGCGACTTTTTTACCCGCTGGAATTATTAGATTGATATTTTCAAGCACTTTACGTTTGCTTGTTTCGTAGCTGAAATTGACATTTTCAAATCTTATTCCCTTTTGCAAACTAAATTCTGATTCTTCTACACCCTTTGTAATGGTGGAAGGCAATTCCAAAAAATCAATAAAATCTTTCAGAAAAGTGTTGTCTTCGATGATTTGAGTGAATGATCTGAAAAAATCGTTGAGTACGGAATAACTCCGCTGGAAAGCAAAAAAGAACAATACCACAGTACCAATACTGATATTACCTTGCATTTTGAGAAGCGAAATAAAAGCCAAAGTGGCAAAAATAAGAACCACGGCATACAATTGCGACAAAGTATTCCAGCGCATTTCTGACTTTGTCATTGCTAATTTTTCTGCAAAAAGTTGATCTTGTAATCCAAAAAAACGTTTCAGAAAAAAGAAATTGAAACCAAAAAGTTTTAATTCTTTGGCAAATGGAAAACCAGTCAGTATACGATTGAAGTAATACATCTTACGTTCCAGTGGATTTTGAGTTTCTTTTAGTCGATAGCGCCTTTTGGCAAAATAAATCCGCAAAAACACATCTGGAAAAGTGGCAAGTAAGAGTACAAAAACCAAATACCAACGAATGGTCATAAATAAACCGACAAGAAACAAAACCGATGCAACCGATTTGATGGCAGTGAGTAGGGCATTCATTATCTTCACCGGACGGAAAGAAGCTTCCTGCACCGCTCTGTGAATTTTATCTTGTTTGTCGGGATTCTCGTAGTTAGAAAGCTCTAATTCAGCATGTTTTGCATGGAGCTGACTATAAATATGGCGGGTAATGGACTGCGATAATTTTTCGGAGAAATAAGATCTTATCTCGTTTAATAAACCATTGGAAAGAAACACAAGAGCCGTAACAACCATTAAAGCAATATAATACCACTGCTCACCAACATTATTACCCGTTGCATTTGTCAAGTAATCGACCAACAGTTTTATTAATACAATAATAACAAACGGAACAATACCTTGCAAGACAGAAATCAGTGCATTGATCCAAAATAATTTCATCGAACCTTGCGATACGATACCGATATTCTTACGTAATGATTTGATTTGAAGGCGAGCAGATGAAAAAAGATTTTTTACTCTCAATATTGAATTATGAAATCTCATCACTTGTTTCGGAAAATTCAGAACCAAAAATGATTTGAATTTCATGGTTTTACTCTCTATTTTAATCAACTTTCCATTACGTTCTATGGAATTGATTCTCCCAAAAAGAGCATCGGCAGGAAATGCAGTATCCAAAAATTTATTTTTATCACCTTTGGCAATATAAAATGTTTGATTGTTTTCGTTCTTTATGGCTACCAAACGATGGGCAACTAATTTGTGATGCGATTTAAAAACCACAACATCACCTATCTTTAACTGATTTGGCAAACATTTATCTACAATACCAACATCGCCAGCTTTCAGAAAAGGATACATACTGAAACCATGCATTCGGATGCGTAACAAATGATTTTCGTCCAAAATGGTTTCAGCGAAATCAACTATGGTTTGACTATTAATATTTTCAGACTTCATTTGCTAACACAAATTGAACCACACTCTTATCGGGTACAAATCCTAACTCGAAAATTGCGACCTGATTACTCATTTCGGTAAATAAATCGATGCGGGAATTGATAAACTGCCGATCGAAATTATTTTGAATGCTGAATGCCATCACTTTGGAAACTGCCAACGCACCACTTAGTTTCTTAATTTTATTTTCGGGCGAATGGCTGATTAGAAAAATTGAATTCAATGGAGCTTTTTTGGGTATGTCTTGATAATACATGGGCGTATTGTACACATAAAAACCTTCCTCCATTTGGCGAACGATCAATCTATCATCGTTGATAATTTGATTACCAGCTTCTGACCAAATCATTGACATCGTGCTTTTGCCTGCCCCAGAAAAACCAGTGAAAATCCGAGCTTTTACACCATCGTACGCGCAAGAAGCATGCATCATTACCGCATTGGTTTTCAGCGTAATATAATGCATCAATATTGGACCCATAGGATATTTCATGGGCAAATGAGTACCATTATATTCTGCGCTGTATATTTTCCAATTGCTAAAACTTTCGTCTAATAAAGCAATTTGTTGAATCTGATTTATATCTTGCTGATTATAAACCACTATGCCTAGACCATCCTTATGCTTATAGATGGAATAAAACTTTTGCTGCTCATTTTCAGCTTCAAAAATAGGTTCAGAAATCTCAAAAGGAATTTTTTTGGGAAGATTAAGTATGCACTCAATGTTAAAATCAGCTTCGATATTTTCTTCTTGCTTCTCAAAAGGCCAATATCCTTCTTCCAATTCAAAGGCTGAATCGGAAAATAAGTGAATTGAGAATTCAGCGATTTCTATGTGTTTATTGTGAGCCAGTTTTTTCATTTTCAACTACTTATTTCACTAACATTCGTTCCAAATTTCCTAAAAAAGCCTCAATATCACGAGTAGCAGTTTCTTTATTGATGTCGAAAGTTTCGGTTAATGAGTTTACCAGCGTCTCCATTGAACTTTGTTTATCCATATTTTCCCATATAAATTTGGCCGTTTCGTTCAACGTGAAAAGCTCATTCATGTGGGCAACATTAGCACTCAAAGGTACGATAATTAGCTCGTTACCAACTTCACGGGTAACAAAATTCGATTTAAGATTATTAAGCTTTTGGATATCCATTGTTTCGATGTTTTTGATGTTTCAATGCAAAGATAATATATTTTGTGGCAAAAACATAAAGCATTTTAAGCAACTACATTTGTAAATACACATATCCTGTGAAACTTTCGTAAACCGCTGTTTAATTTAATTCATTTACAATTATTTCCTTAACTTTGTAGCTTGTAAAAAAAGCAGAGTTAAAAGCTTATATTCAAAAGAAACAATTATACTAATAAATACTGATAAAACTCCTACTTATGGCTGTAATTAAACCATTTAAAGGCATTCGCCCTCCTCAAAATTTAGTTGAAAAAATTGCTTCACGTCCATACGATGTACTTAATTCCGAAGAAGCACGTCACGAAGCCGAAGGTAATCCTATGTCGCTTTACCATATTATTAAGCCCGAAATTGACTTTGAACCCGGATTTGATGAGCATGATGATAAAGTTTATAACAAAGCATTGGAAAATTTTCAACTTTTCAAGCAAAACGAATGGTTGGTTCAGGATAAGGCTGAGAATTATTATGTTTATGCTCAAACCATGAATGGTAAAACTCAGTACGGTTTGGTTGTGTGTGCATCTGTAGAAGATTATTTGAAGGGAAATATCAAAAAACATGAATTAACTCGCCGCGACAAAGAGGAAGATCGGATGAAACATGTTCGCATCAATAATGCCAATATAGAACCTGTGTTTTTTGCTTATCCACATCAACAAGAATTGGACGATATAGTAAGCAAAACCATTCAGAATGAGCCGATTTACAATTTCGTGGCTGAGGGTGATGGCTTTGGTCACCATTTCTGGATCATTGACAATCCTTCGACCATAGATTGTATCACCGAACTTTTTGCTGAAATTCCATCGCTTTATATTGCTGATGGTCATCACCGAAGTGCAGCTGCAGCCTTGGTGGGTAACGAAAAACGGCTTCAAAACCCAAATCATACCGGCGTTGAAGAATACAACTACTTTATGGCCGTTTGTTTCCCTGATAATCAATTGAATATAATCGATTACAACCGTGTAGTAAAAGACTTGAATGGATTGACTGATGAAGAATTTATCCAAAAATTGTCGGTAAACTTCAGTGTGGAACTTCAAGGAAATGAAATATACAAACCCAATAAATTGCATAATTTTTCGTTGTATCTATCGGGTTTGTGGTATTCACTTACAGCAAAAGCTGGAACGTATAACGATAATGACCCGATTGGAGTACTTGATGTAACAATTTCATCAGAATTAATTTTAGATAACATCTTGGGGATTAAAGATTTACGTAGCGATAAACGTATCGATTTCGTGGGAGGAATTCGTGGACTTGGCGAACTACAAAAAAGAGTGGACAGCCAAGAAATGAAAGTAGCTTTGGCTTTGTATCCAGTGTCGATGGAACAATTGATAAATATTGCTGATTCAGGAAATATTATGCCGCCAAAAACAACTTGGTTTGAGCCTAAATTACGCTCGGGATTGGTTATACATGAATTGAAATAAGCCCCCTAAATCCCCCGAAGGGGGACTTAAAAACTTGGTCTGTATGTATTTGCAAAATTAATTGAATACTTTGTATACTTGTTTTCTCGTTTCCTTGTTTCCTTGTTTCCTTGTCAACTCGTTTACTTGTCTACTCGTTTACTTGTCTACTCGTTTACTATTTCGTAACTATAATTATACAATGCAAAAAAAACATCTTTATTTTTTAGTGATATTTTCAGTTGCAATCCTCATGCAGGGTTGTAGCTTGAAATCCAATATCAAAAAAGCGGATAAACAATATGAGGCAGGAGAGTATTTTGCTGCTGGTGAGACATATAGAAAAGTATTTTCAAAAATTCCAGCAAAAGATAAAGAGTTGCGAGCAAGAATTGCTTTTAATCAAGCCGAATGTTCCAGAATATTAAACTACAGTAATGCCGAGCCAATTTACAACAACGCAATTCGGTTTGGTTATGCCGATAGTTTGGTATTTTTGAGATACGCCCAAGCTTTACAACGAAATGCAAAATACAAGGATGCAAGCAAAAACTATTCAATATTCTTAGAAAACGACTCGCTTAATATTCTTGCTCAAAACGGTGTAAAAGTACTTGAATACGTAGAGTTTTTAAAAGTGAATCCTACGGCTTACACGGTTAAAAAAATGGATGCTTTCAATGCAAGACGTTCGTATAATTTCAGTCCAACTTTTTTAAATACCGATGCAGAAGTACTGTTTTTTAGTTCCAATAGAGTGATTAACAACAAAGTAGTACAGCGAAATTCAACCGTCACAGGTTTGCAAATGAGTAGTATTTATTCTACTCGTAAGAATGCTGCTGGAAAATGGGAAAAGCCAGAAGCTATAGGCGAAGAAATCAACAGTAAATCGACTGACAATGGTGCATGTTGTTTTGCACCCGACGGAAGTACCATGTTTTTCACACGTGCTACACAAACCGAAAATTCTGAATCTGGAACAAAAATCATGATATCGAACAGAGCTGGTGGAACTTGGAGTGAACCCAAAGTATTAACTATTTTCAAAGATAGTACAGTTTCAGTGGGTCATCCTGCACTTGCTCCCGATGGCGAAACTCTATACTTCATCTCGGATTCGCCCCAAGGACGTGGTGGAAAAGATATTTGGAAAGCAAAATACCAAGGTGGTGAGTGTAAGGAAATTGAAAATCTGGGCAAAGAAATCAATACAGAAGGTGATGAAATGTTTCCGACCGTAAGGCATGATGGAACATTATATTTTTCGTCGAACGGCCACGCAGGAATGGGTGGGTTGGATATTTTCAAGGCTGTTCCATTGAAAAATGATCATTGGCAAGTTAATACTATGGGTGTTCCCATCAATTCCAATGGCGATGATTTTGGAATGACTTTCGAGGCAAAACTAGACAAAGGATATTTCAGTTCCAACAGAGGCGAATCACGTGGTTATGATGCAATTTGGTCATTCGAACTACCTCAATACGAATATGTTATGGAAGGTAAAGTAGTAGACGAAAATCAGACTCCGATACCAGATGCTTTGGTTAAGTTAGTCAGCAATACTGGACTCAATGTGCGTGTTCAAACTAAAAAAGATGGAACTTACCGCATCAAAGTTGATAAAGATATGCAATGCGTAATGATGGCTTCGGCAAGAGGTTACCTGAATAAAGAAGGAAAATTATCGACAGCAGGAATGTCTGGTAACCAGCTTTTAAATCAGGATTTTAAACTATCTACCATCTACAAACCCATCCAAGTTGAAAATATTTTTTACGAGTTTGGTAAATGGGATCTTACGCCTGCATCAGAAAAAGGGCTCAAAGATTTGATTGATATATTGACCAGCAATCCGAATATTACCATTGAAATCAGTGCTCATACCGATTATGTTGGGAATCAAGATGGTAACAAACAACTTTCGGAGAAAAGAGCAAAATCAGTGGTTGATTATCTGATAGCTTACGGCATCCCTGCGGCAAGACTTTCGTCGAAAGGATTTGGGGAAGACAATCCGTTCGTGGTTGATGCTGCGACTGCGACAAAACATAATTTCTTGAAAGAAAGTGATATTTTAACTGAATCATTTGTAACCAAACTCCTACCCGAGCAGCAAGAAATAACCAATCAAATTAACCGTAGAACTGAATTCCGAGTTACAAAAACTACTTATAAATAATTAGATTTTAATCTCCTGAGGTGAAACTTATCAAATAAATTTCTTAAAACTCTCCTATTGTAAATGGCCAAACAAACTATCACTTACGAACAGATAATAAGCGATTTACATCGAAAAACCTATTCGCCCATTTACCTTTTAATGGGTGAAGAAGCTTATTATATCGACCAAATTACAGATTATATTCAAAATGAAGTTTTGGACGAAAGTCAGAAGGAGTTCGATATGACCGTGGTTTATGGGAAAGATACCGACATGACGACCATCATCAATGCTGCTAAAAGATATCCTATGCTTTCGCCTTATCAGGTGGTAATAGTGAAAGAAGCGCAGATGATAAAAGACTGGGATTCACTACAATTCTACATTCAAAAACCACTTTCAACTACCATTTTAGTATTTGCGTATAAATACGGAACGCCCGATAAACGCAAAAAATGGGTGTTAGACATTTCAAAAACCGCAGTTGTTTTCGAATCGCAAAAATTACGCGATTACGAAATGAGTGGCTGGATTAACAAATACCTGAGAACTAAAAACGTAACTGCCGATGAGAAAGCCATCGTTATGTTAACTGAGTTTTTAGGTACAGATTTAAGCAAAGTAGTAAACGAAATTGATAAACTTTTACTCACTAAACCCGCCAACACAAATAAAATAACTCCTGAACATATTGAAAAGAATATTGGTATCAGCAAGGATTTTAATGTATTTGAATTACAAACGGCATTGATAAACAAAGACATACTGAAAGCCAACAGAATAATTCGTTATTTTGCTGATAACAAAAAAACGAATCCAATGGTCGTGGTTTTGGCACAATTATTTAGTTATTTCAGCAATATTATGCTGTATCATTATCTACCCGATAAAAGCCAATCCGCAGTTGCCTCCGAATTAAAGATAAATCCTTATTTTGTAAAAGATTACCAGAAAGCAGCCCAGACTTTTGGTGCTTGGAAAACGATGAACATTATCAGTTTAATACGCGAAGCCGATGCACGAGGCAAAGGAATAGAAAGCAACGGCGTAGCAGATGGAGAACTATTGAAAGAATTGATATATAAAATTTTACATTGATTTTTGTCCTTTACAAAATACATTCCAACACTTTCAAATTTAATTCAAAATAAAAAATGACAAACTCCCTACCCTACTTCATACAACTCATTTCCAAAAGTTTACAACTCGCCGAAAAACAAATCCGCAACGCCATACAACTTTTTGAAGAAGGAGCCACCATTCCATTTATAAGTCGGTATCGAAAAGAAATGACTGACGGCATGGACGAAGTGCAATTAGCCGATACTAAGGAGCAATATGAAAAACTTTGTGAATTAGAGAAACGCAAAGAAACCATATTAAAAACCATTGACGAGCAAGATAAGTTAACTGAGGAACTAAAAAATAGGATAGAGAATTGCTGGAACTCAACAGAATTAGAGGACATTTACCTACCCTACAAACCCAAAAGAAGAACAAAAGCTGAAATTGCTCGTGAAAAAGGCTTGGAACCTTTGGCCAAAATCATAATGTCTCAGCAACAAGGCGATGTGAATCTAATAGCTGCAAAATTCGTAAAAGGCAAAGTAGAATCTGTCACCGAAGCGCTGAATGGAGCAAACGATATCATGGCAGAATGGATAAACGAGAGCGAATCAGCCCGTAACGCCATTCGTAGAATTTTCAGTTACGAAGCCGTTATCAGCTCTAAACTTATTGCTAGCAAGGAAGAAGAAGCCCAAAAATACAGGGATTATTTTGACATGAGTGAAAAACTAAGTCGCTGTTCGTCTCACAGAATATTAGCCATGCGACGAGCAGAAGCAGATGGATTTGTTCGTGTGAACATCAGTCCTGACGATGAACATTCTATTGAAAAATTAGAACGGATATTTGTAAAAAGCAATAACGATTCGGGTAGATTAGTGGCTGAGGCAGTAAAAGATGCTTATAAACGCTTATTAAAACCGAGCATTGAGAATGAATTTGCAGCCGAAAGCAAAGTGAAAGCCGATGTCGAAGCGATAAGGGTTTTTGCTGAAAACTTACGACAATTATTGTTGGCTGCACCCTTGGGACAAAAACGTACCTTGGGAATTGATCCTGGATTTCGCTCGGGTTGTAAAGTAGTTTGTCTGGATAAACAAGGAAATTTATTACATAACGAAACTATTTATCCACATCCGCCACAAAATGAATATGCTCAGGCAAGTCGTAAAATTCAAAAAATGGTGGAAGCGTATGACATACAGGCCATAGCCATTGGGAATGGAACAGCGGGAAGAGAAACTGAGCATTTTATTCAAAACACCCGCTACGACCGTGAAGTAAAAGTTTTTGCTGTCAGCGAAAATGGTGCTTCTATTTATTCTGCCTCCAAAATTGCACGCGAAGAATTTCCCGATTATGATGTTACGGTCAGAGGTGCTGTTTCTATTGGTCGACGATTGATGGATCCGTTGGCTGAGCTAGTTAAAATTGAACCAAAATCAATAGGCGTAGGACAATACCAGCACGATGTAGATCAGGTTTTGCTCAAAAAAGCATTGGAACAAACCGTTGAAAATGCGGTAAACAAGGTAGGCGTAAATTTGAACACTGCTAGCAAACACTTATTGACTTATGTTTCGGGATTGGGACCACAAATTGCCCAAAATATAGTGAATTTCAGATTAGAAAATGGTGCATTTAAGAACCGAAAACAGCTACTCAAAGTAGCCAAAATGGGTGCAAAAACCTATGAATTGAGTGCAGGTTTCCTTCGTATTCCCGATGCAGAAAATCCTTTGGACAATTCAGCGGTGCATCCTGAAAGTTACCCGATAGTGGAAAAAATGGCCAAAGATTTAAAAGTAAAATTAGCGGAATTGATTCGGAATAAAACGCTTATTCAAACCATTGAAAAACAAAAGTATATAAATGATAAAACTGGGCTGCATACCATCAACGATATATTGGAAGAATTAGAAAAACCAGGACGTGAC
>JBBSCW010000093.1:0-10454 GCA_038249855.1 Bacteroidales bacterium | reverse complement strand
GATATTGGTGCCGATGAATACAATGGAACTGATGCCGTAGTTAATGGCCCATGGAGCGAATCGCAGGTTGGACCTACAGCTCCTGAAACTTATGTTTATGAAGTATATACACTTACCGCTGGCTCTACAATCATTGACAATAGTATTAAAGCATTTCCGAATCCATTCACAGGAAAAACTGTAATTACATTGCCAGTAGCCACTGATGGTTTATATGCTTATACACTTTATAATTCTACGGGACAAATAATAGAACATAAAATGTTGAACACCCAATCATCTGAAAAACAGTTAAAAATAAATACTGCTAACAAAGGAATTCTGGTTTGTGTATTGGAATCATCAGCTAAAAAATATATTATCAAGTTGGTTTCTAAATAAAAAATAAATGCTATAATCTTATGTTTTACAACACTTTTCGTAAAATAATCGATAAAAGTCTTTTTTACCTGACATAGATTACTTATTTTTGGTCGACCAAATAATTGGTCGACCAAATTATACAAGATTTTTTTAATAAATTAAACTCTAAAATTTTACAATCATGAGAAAAATTACTTTATTATTATCGCTAATTATGTTTGCTTTTATGGCAAAATCCCAAGTTTATCTCGATGAAAATTTTGACTACGCAGCAGCAAGCTTATTAAAAAACAATACTGGTTGGGGTGTAAATACAGGTACTCTTAATTCATGGGATACTGAATTTTATATTGGAGCAACATCTCTATCTTATAGTCAAGGTGTAAACAATTTTGTAAATTCAGATTTAGGAAAATCTGTAGTTTGTGATTATCCAACTTATGCAACACCATTAGTTAATTCATCAAATTATTGTATATCAAAAAACTTTGTAAGTTCAGCACTAGCCACTGGTACTGTTTATGCTTCATTTTTGTATTCTCCTAATAGTATTGCTCAAATTCAAAGTCAAATACCAGTAATTAGCTTAGGGACTTCAGGTTCTAACACAGGAGTACAAGTGTGGGTAGGTAAAGTTGCAACTGATGGTTCAACATTTAGGATTGGAGTTACTAGAGGTTCTACTTCCAGCGGAAGTATCCAGTGGGGCTCAACTGCATTTACTGATATCTCTACAACTTACCTTATTGTTTTAAAATATGATATTACTGCAACTTCTGCAAGTGTATTCATAAATCCTATACTTGGTTCAACATCAGATGGCATTGCTTTAGCTACGGATGCGGCATCTTCAAGTCCAAAAACATCTTTACAAGTAGTGCAATTCAAAGTGAATGCTGCAAGTAAAGAATACTTCAAAGTAAGCGGTTTACGTATTTCTTCAACTTGGGAAGAAGCGGTTGCAACTGCTGCACCTGCTCTAGCACAACTATCTGCTCCTGTGATGGGTTCTGCTACGGCTGTTACAGGTGTTGGTTTTACAGCAAACTGGTCAACAGTAACAAATGCAGTCGGATATGATGTAAAAGTATATCAAGGTACTACATTAATCAATAGCTACCCTGTACTCGGACAAGCTACCTCAAGCCTTGTAATAGAGAACTTAGCTGGAGGTACAACATATACATATACAGTAATAGCAAAGGGTAATGGAACTGCTAATAGTGATTCCGATCCTTCTACTGCTTCAGCAGATGTAATGACAACAACTGTAACACAACTTACCACACCGCTTATCCGCCCCGCTAGCAGTATTACACTTACTGGCTTTACCGCTAACTGGGTTGTAGTAGAAAATGCTACAGATTATGATGTGGAAGTTTATATGGGAGCAAGTTTTGTAAAAACAGTGAATGCAGTAGGACAAACAACTTCAAGTGTATTAATTACAGGATTGAATAATTTTACAGAATATAGCTACAGAGTGATTGCAAAAGCTGCAGGTATTATTTATGGTAATTCAGATTCTTCTTCTTCAGCTTTTGTTGTAACATTAGATCCAAATGCCGTGGCAAGTATTGATACTGATTTCGGTGATGGCACTTGGGGAGCATCTGATGCTACTGCTCGTGCTTTTGGTTCATTTCTTTCAAGTTCGGTTAATGGTTTCGAGTTGGAAAAAGCATATTTATTGTCAGGTGATGAAAATGATTTAAAAGGTATGTCTCATACAAATAGAATTCATGTGGATAAATCTTCTAATGGTGGTATGGTTGTTCTACCAGCCGTTAATTCATTAGAACAAATTGAAATTCATCTTTCAATGGGTTCGGGTGAAAAAGACTTTAAACTTGAAGAATACAATATATCAACAAGTACTTGGTCATTAGTAGGCACATATAATTATAATACAGCTTCTAAAAATGCAGGTACAGATTCAATTTATATAATTCCTATTTCAAGAACTTCGTCAACTAAATTCAGAATAGCGAATAATACTTCAAGTTCTATGTATTTGTGGAAGGTAATTACGCGTACAACTAACCCTCCCTCTTTGCCTATTCCAGTTGTAGGTGCTACAACTGGTATATCACCCACGAGCTTTACCGCTAACTGGACATGGGTTCCAAATGCAACGGGATATTATGTATATGTTTATGAAGGAACTTCATCAATTGCTGGGTCACCATTTACTGTTTCGAGTAAAGCAACTGAAAGTTTAATAATTACGGATCTTACCGCTGCCACTGCTTATACATACCACGTGCAAGCCAAGGGAAATATGATGGGTTTAAACTCATTTATGTCTCCTGCAACATCTGTCACAACAACTATTAGCACCGGATTTGATAATTCAAAAACATCAAATTTAATAACAGCTTCTGGTAAAAACATTTTTGCTTCTGAAGTAGGAACATTCGAAGTATTCAATTTACAAGGTGCCCAAGTATTGCGTTTGGAAAATGTAAAAAATATAAATACTAATTTAAACAATGGTTTATACATTGTACGCTTCAGCAATGCTGCTGGAAAACAGTTCAACCAAAAAATTACTATCAAATAAGATTGAAATTAATTTCTGATAATAAAAAACGAACATTGGCGATGACTGATGTTCGTTTTTCGTTTTATTAGCTAGATTTCTATTTTGAAAATGAGTATACAAATATGTTTTACAACATATTTGGGAAAATAACCCCCATATTATTTTTTTTAATAGTTTGTTTATCGTATTTTTGGTCGACCAATAAATTGGTTGACCAAATCAAAGAGATTACATCGCCGATTTAATTACTATAAACCAATACCTATAACTTCCAAGCTAAAAAAAATGTTTAAATCAAGTTTTATCCTCACTTTTCTGCTGGTTTGTTGCCCCCTAGCTCAGGCACAACCTCGTATCTGGAATATGAAAAGTGTTGAGAAAGCGAAAGAATCAAATTCGGAAGCTGTAAAATACTTATTACGTGAAGCAGACAAAAACTTAACAGTAGAATTGACCACCGTAATGGATAAACACATGACTCCTGATAGTGGCGATAAACATGATTATATGAGCATGGGTCGTTATTGGTGGCCAAACCCTAATACAGTTAATGGTTTGCCTTACATTCGTAAAGATGGAGTTTCAAATCCTGAAATCGAAAAATTAGATAGATATCCATTGAGTAATATGGCTCGAAATGTATCTGTGCTTTCTTTGGCTTATTATTTTACTTCCGATGAAAAATATGCTGCAAAAGCTGTTGAAAATCTTAGAATTTGGTTTGTGAATCCAAAAACAAAAATGAATCCCAATATGAATTTCGGACAAACTGTACCCGGAATAAATGAAGGTAAAGGGCGAGGTGAAGGAGTCTTGGATACGTACAGTTTTGTAGAAATGCTCGATGGCGTTGAATTATTAAAAAGCTCAAAGAAATTTACTCAAAAAGACAAAGGTGCTTTGAATGAGTGGTTTACAACTTATTTGAATTGGATGTTAAACTCTGAAATTGGTCAGGCAGAAAACGATGCTAAAAATAATCATGGCACCGCCTTCGATATTCAAGTGGTGCGTTATGCCTTATTTGTTGGCAAAGAGGATGTTGCAAATGATATCATTAGCGCTTTCCCTGAAAAACGCTTGTTTAAACAAATTGAACCGAATGGAGCACAAGCTTTAGAACTGGCAAGGACAACTGCTTTGGGCTATTCCACTTTTAATCTGACACACTTTTTGGATATGTGTGTAATGGCCAAAAACATGAATAAAGATTTGTATAATGAAACTTCAAACGATGGGAGATCAATTTCAAAAGCTGTTGACTTTTTATTGCAATTCGTAGGTAAACCTCAAAGCGATTTTCCATACCAACAAATTAAAGATTGGGAAAAAGTGCAGAAAGAACTTTGTTGGCAATTATATCGAGTTGATATATTGACAGATAAAAAGGAATTTACTAACTTTTATTCAAGATTTTTACTCCCTAAAGAAAAAGACAATAATATAATTCTCTATTAAAATAAACAATTTAAAATTTTATGAACATGAAAAAACTATTCTTATTATTAATTGTGGCTATGTTTACTTATAGCGCTCAGGCTCAATTGTTATTGAACGAAACTTTCAATTACAATTCCTCTAAACTATGTAATGTTGCTGGCGACCCTAATGCTAACGCTGATCCTTACAATGTAGTTGGAACATGGTATAATACTGGTAAAGCATCTGATTCTAATACCTCAAGTTCTCATATTATAGAAGCAGAACCTCAGTTTTACGAAGGTTACATTAATTCTGCTGCTGGAAAAACTGTGAAAATTACTAATTTAGGTGTAGGTACAAACAACCGTGCTGAAGTATGCCGTTTTACTACTGATGCTTTAAAATATAAACCATCGAACTATACAGGTAGTTTATATTATGCATTTATGATGCTGGTAAATGATGCACATTCTTGGGATGCTACAGCTGGTGCTGATGCTAACGAATGGAGAGATGTGTTTTGTATAGCTGAAGGTGGATCAGAATTGCCAGGCAATTCATACCGTGGTCGCTTCTTTATTCAACACGATCCTAATGATGCGACTAAAATTAATTATTCAATAGGTAAAAACACTTCTTTCACTACTTCTGCTCCCCCAGAAGCTATGGGAAAAATTAATGTTGGTCAAACTTATTTAGTAGTTATTAAACAAGATTTTACAACAACTACTGGCACTGTTAGTGTAATTATGAACCCTGCTATTGCAGCAACTGAGCCAACTACTGGATGGATTAATGGAAAACCTGGTGATACAAATACTTTTAGTGGAACTTATGCTGTAGCTTTAAGAAGCCGTTCTTTAGGTAATGCTGCTGACATTCGTATCTCAGGTTTACGTGTAGCAAAATCTTATGCAAGTGTTGTTGGTGCTCCAACAGGTGTAAAAAATATCCTTGCAAATAGCAATATAAAAACTATAGCTAGAACAATCGTTACTAACGAAGTAGGAAATATTAAAGTTTTCAGCTTTGCTGGAAAAGAAATGTTATCGGCTAAAACAAACGGAACTATCGAAACAAATTTGAATAAAGGATTCTATTTGGTACGTTTTGTTTCAGTAAACGGACAAGTATCCTCGGCCAAGATTGAAATTAAATAATAAGTTACATGATTTTGGTTATTAGTTACAAGTTATTTTGAGAATTTTCGCATAACTAAATCATTCGGCTGTATTTGATATTTTTAATATTTACAATACGGGCAAGTATTATTGCTTGCCTGTATTTTTTTTAGTCTATAAATGAAATATTATCTATTACTTCTTTTGGTTTTGATCAGTTGGGCTGCTAATGCTCGTAAAACTATGGTTACTACCCACACCGAAATAAACAATGGAAGTTGGTCGGCTGGTGACACTGTTGTGATGAAAAATGGAATTTGGACTGATAAATCTATTTCTTTCTCAGGTCAGGGTACGCTAAATAATCCTGTGGTACTTTTGGCTGAAAAAGCAGGAGAAGTAATATTAAATGGTAGTTCAAAATTAAGTTTTGCTGGAAAATATATTGAAATTAACGGACTTTATTTTAAAAATGGTACCTTAAGCACTTTTGATGTTATTTCGTTTAGAATTTCATCTTCGAATGTAGCCGAAAATTCACGCCTTACCAATACAACTATTGAAAATTACAATCCATCCCTGAATACGGTTGATAGTAAATGGGTTTCAGTCTATGGACTAAAAAACAAGGTAGATCATTGCTCTTTTATTAATAAAAACAATTCTGGCACTCTCATGGTCGTTTGGCTTACCAGTGGAGTAACACCATCACATTCTATTTCCGATAATTATTTCGGATACAGAAATTCCAATTTGGATTCTTCGGGAAATGAATTGAACGGGCAAGAAATTATCAGGGTTGGCGACAGTTCAACTTCAATGACTACTGCCTCATGTACCATTACAGGAAATTTCTTTGAAAAATGTAACGGGGAGATTGAAGTGATTTCTAACAAATCATGTGGAAATCTTTATAAAAATAATTTATTCATCGAATGTAAAGGAATGCTTACTTTACGACATGGTAATAGCTGTACCGTAACAGGAAATTATTTCTTTGGAAATGGAATCTCTGAATCGGGTGGTGTTCGCATTATTGGCGAAAATCACAAAGTATACAATAACTATTTTGACAATTTACGTGGATCAAATTATCGTTCAGCTATTTGTATGGTTCGTGGTATGCTAAATTCTGTTTTGAACGATTATTTTCAAGTAAAAAATGCCTTGGTGGCATTTAATACTATGGTTAATTGTAGCCAATCTTTCAGTATAAATTACAATAGTAGTTCTTCTTATAAAATGCCTCCAATTGGCAGTATAATTGCACATAACCATGTGTTCAATACTATATCACGAACCAATGTAAATATCAATACAACCAGTGTTGCTGATATGGATTTGACATGGATAAACAATTTAATGAACATGGGTAGTTATTCAAATTTCTCATACACTACTTCCCAAGTAATTATCGGTAAGGATGCTAAAATGGTGCTGGTTGGCACTCCTATCAATATGTATGAACCCAGCTCTGGATCAGCATTATTAACTTATACTACTGCTGACTACCCAGAAGTTAGTAATGATATTCGTGGAAGAGACAGAACATCTGTCAAATTACCCGGAGCAAGTCAATTGTCAGGAATAGTAATATCGCAAATGCCTGTGAAAACAGAAGTAGGTGCTCCATTTTATAATAACCCATCTACGGCATTAAAGAGTGTGTTTGCCAGCAATTTATTTAAAATTGAATTTGTAAATAATAATCCTATTGTGGAAAGTAATATGAATGGGCAACTCACTGTTTATGATTCATCAGGCAAAACTATAAAAACTATTTCAATCACAAAAGGACATAACTCATTGAGTTTTGACAGAAAAGGATTTTTACTATTTCATTTCGTGTCGGAAGATGGGCAAAAACAAACTGAAAAAATTATACTATATTAATTGAAATAAATTTGGTTGACCAATTAATTTTGACTACATTTGTAATCAAATAATTGGTACACCAATTTATAAAAACGAAAATAATGAATTCATTGCGTATAAAATACCTCAAGCTGCTTATCCTAATTTGTATCCCATTTATAAATGTGAATGCTAATCAGCATCCTGGGATATTTCTTACGCCAAATGCCGTAAAAGAGATTAGGTCATCTCTAGGTAAATATCCCGGTTTTGATAAATCGTACAATGATTTAAAAGAAATTGCTGATAAAGCAATACTCTCTGAAATTATTGTTCCTGTGCCGAAAGATGGTGGAGGTGGTTATACCCACGAAAAACATAAAAATAACTATTATGAAATGAATGCCTGTGGTATTTTATTTCAGATTACTTCCAATAAAAAATATGCCGAATTTGTAAAGAATATGTTGTTGAAGTACGCCGACCTTTACCCAACAATTGGTATGCACCCAATCGAAAAATCGGGGGTACGCGGTAAGCTTTTTTGGCAATCTTTGAATGATGCAGTTTGGCTATTTCATACTGCTAATGCTTATGATTGTGTTTACAATTATTTATCGGCTGCCGAAAGAACTAATATTGAGAACAACTTGCTAAAACCAGAAGCTGATTTCTTATCAAATGCTAACGAACAGAACTACATAACATTTAATAAAATGCATAACCATGGCACTTGGTCACTTGCTGCAGTAGGGATGGTGGGTTATGCTATGAATGATAAAGATCTGATTGAAAAAGCACTGATGGGTTCTAATAAAGACGGAAAAAGCGGATTCATTAAACAATTAGATATTCTTTTCTCTCCTGAAGGTTACTTTACAGAAGGTCCTTATTATCAAAGATATGCTATTTGGCCTTTTATTACTTTCGCTCAGGTTATTCAAAATCAACAACCAGAACTTAATATCTTTAAACATCGTGATGGTATTTTATTGAAGGCTGTTAATACTTTACTTCAGCTATCTTATAAAGCTGAATTGTTCTATTTAAACGATGCTTTACAGAAAACTTTCCATACGCAGGAAATTATATATGCTGTGGATATTGCTTATGCAAATGATTCACAAAACGCTGAATTACTTGATATTGCCAGCCAGCAAAATTCATTCACTGTTACTGGTGAGGGACTTGCTACTGCTAAAGCTGCTTCAAAATTAAAGAAAAAACGGTCTTTTGATTATAAATCTATTTTGCTTCGTGATGGTCAGAATGGTGATGAAGGGGGTGTAGCGATATTTAGAGCTGGAGAAGGCGAAAATCATACTTGTCTTACCTTCAAGGGAACTTCACATGGTTTGTCGCACGGTCATTATGATAAATTAGGTATAACACTTTTCGATAATGGAAATACTATTTTGTCGGATTATGGTGCTGTGCGTTTCTTGAATATTGAACCAAAATCGGGTGGGGGATACACTGCTGAAAATGATACATGGGCTATGCAAACCATTGCTCATAATACTGTTACAGTAGATGAAACAAGTCATTTTAAAGCTGATATTAAAGTTTCGTCAAAATTCCATTCTGATATTTTATATTGCGATTACTCAAATCCTAAAATTCAAGTTGTAGCAGGTTTAGAGAAAAATGCTTACGATGGTGTGAAAATGCAACGTACTACTGCACTTATTAGTACAGTCGATTTTGAATTCCCTATTGTAATCGATATTTTTAATTTGAAATCGGATGCTGTTCATACTTACGATTTCCCTTTTTATTATAAAGGTCAAATGGTATCTACAAATTTTTCTTACACAAAGAATAACAATTACTTGAGTGTTTTAGGTATTAATTCAGGTTATGAGCATTTGTGGCTTGAAGCTTCAGCAAAATCAACTAAACCAAATGCTACATTTACATGGTTCAATGCCAATAGGTTTTATACGATTTCAACCCTTACCGATAAAAATACTGAGATCATGTTAACCCGGTTGGGTGCAAATGATCCTAATTTCAACTTGCGTAATGAAACTGCATTTATGTTGAGACAAAATAATGCATCTAATCATACTTTTGCATCTATTATTGAACCACACGGTTTGTATGATTTAGTGAGAGAAGTTACTATCGATTTTAAAAGTAAAGTTGCTCAACTGGATCTTATTGCAGATAATGATGAATTTTCTTGTGTTAAAATCACCAGAACTAATGCTAACTCATATTTATTTGTTACTGTCAATAAGGATTTTAGTAATTCAAAAAACCGAACATTCAATATTAATAACAAAAAAATAACATTCACAGGAAATTATTATTTCTCAGAAATTTAAAAAACAACAATATGAAAAGAAAAAGCGAAAAGTTTATTTCCACCAACGGCATGGAATGGGAACAATTAGGTGGCGGAGTTTCACGTAAATTTTTAGGCTTCGACAATCAAATAATGATGGTAAAAGTGAATTTTGAAAAAGGAGCTATTGGCTCTAATCATCAGCACTTTCACACTCAAGCAACTTATTGTGTAAGTGGTAAATTTGAATTTATGATTGATGGTGAAAAAAAGATTGTAAATGCAGGCGATGGTGTTTATATCGAACCAAATCTAATGCATGGTGCTTTATGTCTTGAAGCAGGAATATTAATAGATGTATTTAGTCCGGTTCGTGAAGATTTTTTAAGCGGTGATGCCGTTTCATATTTTGGCGATAAAAAGTAACCAAATAATCTAAATTAAATATAATAATATGAAAGTCAAAGGATTACGCTGGTGGATTATTGGGCTTATTATGCTTATAACCATCATTAATTATCTCGACCGAGGCACACTTAATTATATGTGGGTGGCCAATATCGAATATGAATTGGTTGAGAATATTGATAATGAACAAGGGGTGAATCAAGCCCAATATGTTGCTGAAACAAATACTTACTTGTTGGTCTCGAAACGCGGAGAAGAAATAACGCAAAAAGCTGAAAATGTTTCATTTAAAAATGATGGTAAAACGGTGGTAAACCGTCAAGGGATTGCCTATGATTTGGGCATAGTTGATAAAAACGCTTCGGTGGAAGAATCGTCGAAACAGGCCAAAGATATGCTCGGTCAGATTACGATATTTTTCATGATTGCCTATGGTTTCAGTCAGTTATTT
>JBBSCW010000092.1:0-10461 GCA_038249855.1 Bacteroidales bacterium | reverse complement strand
TATATTTATCTGATATAATGTAAGTTACATTTCGTAATAATGCACCGACATATTGCAATAATTGACATTAATTGAATGTCTATTTTACGAATAAATCTTGATAAATTACTCATTATCAATTATAGGTATTGGATGTCTGAAGTTAGAAAATTATGGTTTGAATAGCCTCTTAGCTTCCAACCGATTTGCGGTTTGAGGCGTAAACTAATTTTTCATTAATCCAATATGCGGTTTGTAGCATCCGAGCCTCCAACCGATTTGCGGTTTGAGGCATAAATCAATTATCAAATATTCAATATAAAGTGATTGATAGGCTTATTCAGACTAACTATTCCTTCTTATCAATTATCCGACAGACCGCAAAAAGTGGTCGTTCGGCATCATCCAGCCTCCAACCGATTTGCGGTTTAGGGCGTAAATCATTTACAAAAAAAGCAGTGATAAGAACTTGATAAGTATCAACTACCCAACAGACCGCGAAAAGCGGTCGTTCGGTGTCGTCAGTCAACTATTATCAATCGGTCGTTTTCCCCAGACTTGTAATCCCTTCTTTTAACGAAACAATTTTACTTTCAGCATCAGCTTTTTTCTTGCGTTCAGATTCTACGACTTCTGGTTTGGCATTTGCCACAAAACGCTCATTGCCTAACTTTTTCATTACTGAATCAATAAAACCTTCGAAGTATTTGATTTCCGCTTCCATTTTGGCTATTTCTTCTTCTACATTAATCAAACCTCCCATTGGAATGGAAAATTCAGTAGTTCCAACAAGGAATGAAGAAAAGCCCACTAAATCCCCCGATGGGGGACTTTGAATATCTTCTGATAAAACCTTTATGGACTCCAAATTACACATTTTGGCAATAATTTCATTGAACTGATTAGCATGTTCACCATTGATATGTAAAATCAATTTTTCTTTTTGCGCTATATTCTTCTGAGCACGTATATTGCGAATACCAGCAACAATTTCTTTGATTTTATCAAATCCAGCTATTAATTCTAATTCCTGCACAGGGAATTCTCCCCCTTCGGGGGAGTAAGAGGGGGCCAAAACCATCATGATACTTTCGCCATCTTTTCTCTCTTCAATCGCCTGCCACAATTCTTCGGTGATAAATGGCATAAATGGATGAAGTACTTTCAGCAGCGACTCGAAGAAACCAAGAGTTGCCTCATAAGTTGTTCTATCGATTGGTTGCTGATAAGCGGGTTTAGCCATTTCCAAATACCAAGCTGAAAATTCGTCCCAAAATAATTTATAGATAGCCATTAAGGCTTCCGACAAACGATATTTAGAAAACAAGTCATCAATTTCCAGTAAGGTTTTGTTCAATTGAGCTTCGAACCATTTCACCGCCATGCGAGCCGATTCAGGTTGTTCAATTTCAGCTACCTCCCACCCTTTTACCAAGCGGAAAGCATTCCAAATTTTATTGTTAAAGTTACGACCTTGTTCGCAGAGCGAATCGTCATAAGGTAAATCATTACCAGCGGGCGAAGTGAGCAACATTCCCAAACGAACAGCATCGGCACCGTAAAGTGCAATTAAGTCCAATGGGTCAGGTGAATTACCCAATGATTTCGACATTTTCCGTCCTAATTTATCACGAACAATTCCAGTAAGATACACATTCTTAAAAGGCATTTCTCCTTTATATTCATATCCTGCAATTATCATACGTGCAACCCAGAAAAATAAAATTTCGGGAGCCGTTACCAAATCGTTGGTCGGATAATAATAGTTGATTTCTTCGTTTTCAGGATTATTAATGCCATCGAAAACTGAAATTGGCCACAACCAAGAGGAAAACCAAGTGTCAAGACAATCTTCATCTTGAATAAGGTCAAAGCCTCCCCCATCCCCTCCGAGGGAGGGGTGTTTGGCAAGTGCAAGTTCGTAGGCCTTTTCAATACTTGGAGCTACTACATAACCCCAATTTCCCCCCTCGGGGGGATTAAGGGGGGCTTTGGGTTTGATATAATAAGCAGGAATCCGATGTCCCCACCAAAGCTGACGCGAAATACACCAATCTTTCACATTTTCCATCCAGTGACGGTAAGTGTTTTTAAATTTCGCAGGATATAACTGAACATCATCGTTCATAACGGCATCCAAAGCAGGTTTAGCTAAGTTTTCCATTTTCATGAACCACTGCATTGATAGTTTGGGTTCTATTACAGCATCAGTACGTTCAGAATATCCAATTTTGTTAGTGTAAGGCTCAACCTTTTCGAGCAAACCAGCTGCTTCAAGGTCTTTTTCAATTTGTTTGCGAGCCTCAAAACGATCCATGCCAGCATATTGTGCGCCATGTTCATTCAAAGTTCCATTATCATTGAAAATATCAATAGATTCCAAACCATACTTTTCGCCCAACATATAATCATTCACATCGTGAGCTGGAGTTACTTTCAAACAACCTGTTCCGAATTCAATGTCTACATATTCGTCTTCAATAATTGAAATTTCTCTGTTGATTAACGGAACGAAACATTTACGACCTTTCAGATGCGCAGTTTTCGGATCATTGGGGTGAATACAAATTGCAGTGTCTCCCATAATAGTTTCAGGACGAGTTGTAGCTACAACTAAATAAGCCCCCTCAACTCCCCCGCTGGGGGAGCTTAAGAGCTCGCCTTGAATAGTTTGTATAGTCGCATCAGTATCTACTAATACTTCTTCGTTTGTAAATCGAATTACTTTGTATCCTAAGCTCTCTAAAATTTCAGTCTTTAATCTATCTAATTCCTTTACTTCTGGCTCGTTATGATAACCACCATCAACTTCAATAATCAATTTTTTAGCAAGACAAATAAAATCTACAATTATATCATTTATTATATGTTGTCTTCTGAATTTTTCACCTAATTTATTTCCACGAACAAACTCCCATAACACACTCTCTGCTTCAGTTGAAAATTTACGAAGATTTTTAGCATTGTTTTTTAAAAAATCATATTCAGATTTACGAGCAGTTTTATATTGAGGAGTCTTATTTCCCCCCTCGGGGGGATTTAGGGGGGCTAATCTATATTTCAAATAAAACAGTTTCCCATTTACTTCCTTATGAATCACTTCTTCGTCACTTAAAGCCGTTAATGCTTGTGGATCCCAATTGACCATGCGAACACCGCGATAAATCAGACCTTTTTCGTATAAATCGGTAAAAACTTTCAGCACACTTTCCGAACGTGGTTCGTCCATGGTAAAAGCAGTACGATCCCAATCGCAGGATGCACCGAGTTTTTTCAATTGTTCGAGTATAATTCCACCATGTTTATGAGTCCAATCCCAAGCGTGACCCAAAAACTCATCACGCGTTAAATCGGTTTTTTTAATTCCTTCGGCAGCTAATTTGGCCACTACTTTGGCTTCGGTAGCAATAGAAGCATGATCAGTTCCCGGAACCCAGCAAGCATTTTTCCCTTGCATGCGAGCTCGACGAACCAGTACATCCTGAATGGTATTATTCAGCATATGCCCCATGTGGAGAACGCCAGTAACATTAGGCGGTGGAATAACGATGGTATAAGGCTCGCGACCATCCGGTTTTGAACTAAAAAATCCTTTGTCTAACCAATACTGATACCATTTCGACTCAATGTCGGTGGGGTTGTACTTACTTGCGAGTTCCATCTATTTATTTAAAATTTATTTATTTACAATTTACGATTGTTAATAGAAACAATCAATCTTTTATTTTTCAAGACAATAGCTTGTCTTGTGGGAAGAAATTTTTAAGCTTACAAAGATAATGAAAATTGAGTGCTTTTATTAAGAAAATATCTCACAAAACCTGCTGTGGAATTAAATTCTTACCTCTACTCCACGTTCTTTCAGGAAAGTTTTCAACTCAGGAATTCCAATTTCGTTGTAATGGAAAATACTAGCAGCCAAAGCAGCATCGGCTTTTCCTTCCTCAAAAACTGAAACAAAATGTTCCATAGTTCCAGCTCCTCCGCTGGCAATTACAGGCACATTGACCGCTTCGGAAACCGCTCTGGTTATATCTAAGGCAAAACCGTCTTTTGTTCCATCGTTATTCATCGAAGTCAATAAAATTTCACCAGCTCCAAGTTCTACTCCCTTTTTGGCCCAATCTACCGTTTTTAATTCGGTAGCAACACGACCACCATTCAAATACACAAGCCATTCACCATCAACACATTTAGTGTCAATGGCCAAAACGACACATTGACTACCAAACTGCTGAGCTAAATCACTTATCAATTGTGGATTTTGAACTGCTGAAGTATTCACAGAAATTTTATCAGCGCCACAAGCCAGTAAAACCGAAACATCTTCGACAGTAGAAATACCGCCTCCCACTGTAAAAGGGATATTAATATGTTTGGCAATGCGAGTTACCAATTCCGACAAAGTTTTCCGTTTTTCATTGGTAGCCGTTATGTCTAAAAACACCAATTCATCGGCACCCATTAGTGCATAGCGAGTGCCTAATTCTACCGGATCACCCACATCGGTTATATTCAGGAAATTAATTCCTTTAACGGTCTTGCCATCTTTTATATCTAAGCAAGGTATGATTCTTTTTGCTAACACGTGTTATTATTTAAAAGGTTTAGTGTTTAGTGTTTAGTGTTCTGCGTTCTTTTTAAGAGATTGAAATTTGAAAGAATTGAAAACTTTGTCTCAACTGTTTACTTGTTTCCTTGTTTCCTGTCTTTGCCTTTGCCTCTGCCTCAGCCTATTCTCATTTACACATTTCCTTTCTCCAACGCCGACTTTTCCTCGTTCCAATCGCCAAGTGTAACTATTTCTATAGTATTCACGAGATTTTCATCATAAGGTCGTTCCACTTTCAAATAATTATTGCTTAAGCCAACCATGTTATCACCATCGTGTCGACTTTCCCACAAAACTGGAAAAGTTTTACCGATTTGACTTTCATAAAAAGCTTTTGTTTTTTTATCGGACAACAAATGAAGGATATCGCTGCGTTTTTTTCTTTCAAAAATTGGGGTATTATCTTCAATGTCAAGCATTTTTGTTCCTGCTCTTTCGGAGTAAGTAAATACATGTAATTGTGAAATATCCAACGAGTCGATAAAACGACAAGATTCTTCGAATAATTCTGCTGTTTCGCCTCTCACTCCTACTATCACATCCACACCAATAAACGCATCAGGCATCAGCGATTTAATTTTCTCAACTTTATGTGCAAAAAGTTCACGATTATATTTACGTTTCATCAGTTGCAACACTTCATTAGTTCCTGATTGTAACGGAATATGAAAATGTGGCATAATATGCTTACTATTGACCACAAAATCAATAATTTCATCGGTCAATAAGTTAGGTTCGATAGAGGAGATTCTGAAACGAACATCGGCCTCAATAGCATCAAAAGCTTTAATCAATTGGAAAAAGTTCTCATCAGTTCCTTTTCCAAAATCGCCAATATTCACACCGGTCAATACTATTTCTTTGGCACCACTTTCTATGGCTTCTAAGGCTTTTTTCACAGTTTCTTCAATATTGGCACTTCTGCTTCGCCCACGTGCCAACGGAATGGTACAGTAAGTACAATAATAATCGCAGCCGTCCTGTACTTTAAGGAAATAGCGAGTTCGGTCGTCACTCGAACAGGAAGGTTTAAACTCCTTTATTTGGTTGATTTTTGTGGTATGAACCTCAGCTCCAGAGTTTTCTTTGTCGAGATTACGAATATAATCTAGTACACTGAACTTTTCCTGAGCACCAAGCACGATATCAACCCCTTCAATTTTAGCAATTTCTTCGGGTTTAAGTTGGGCGTAACAGCCAGTAACTATCATTATGGCATTGGGATGCAAGCGATTAAGCCTACTGATGGCTTGTCTGCATTTTCGGTCGGCGGTATCGGTAACAGAACAAGTATTGATGATACAAACATCGGCTTGCTCACCAGATCTTGCTTTTACAAATCCTTCGTCCGACATCTTTTTGCCAATGGCGGAGGTTTCTGCAAAATTCAACTTACAACCTAAGGTATGAAAAGCAACTTTTTTATTGTGAAATATATTATTATCAATCATTATAATCAAAGAAAAAAACGAATGCAAAGGTAATAAAATTATAGATGGTATTAAAACATTGAAATATACACAACCAGAAAAACGCATATTAAAGCTATCAGAAAGCATCAAATACTATAAAAAATATTGTGATGGCATGAGAAAATATCTGGAATTGTGCTACCAATTTAAAATTTCGACCCCCAAACCCCCCAAATGGGGGCTTTAAGACGCAGTTTGTGTAAATCTGAATTGCGTAAATCGACTCCTAATTTCACTCTTAAGCCCCCATTTGGGGGTTTGTGGGTCAATATAGAATTTGTTTCTTTTATTTTAGTAAAATAGAATTACTCAATTCACATGGATGAAATGCAGAAAAAACTGAAATTATTTAAGCAAAAAAAAACGCTATTTTAAGTGAATTTTTAACTTGTATAAGCTTGAACAAGTGCATATTATAATTTTTTCTGAGAATGCAAATTATTCTTAGATTTTTTCGTACGTTTGCGTATTAAATATAAGCTTAATTGAATATACGTTTATGAGATTTAAAATCGCTTTATTGATAGCCATAATTTGTGTTTCATTTGTTCACTCACAATCTCTTCTCATTCAGGAAAATTTTCAAAACTGGACTCCACAAATTGCTTCAAAATTATTTGCTACTAATACAAAGACTATTTATAATGCTGTAACCATGGGTACTTTTATCATGGGCTCTACTTTGATTGAACCAAATACAACTTGGCAAAGTAATGGTTTTAACAATGATTATAAAATACTTTCTAATGGGAGAGTTGCATTATGTGGACACGGATCGTTTTTACAACTTCCTGAACTCGAGAGTATTGGTAGAGTAAGTCTCACAGCAACTGGTAGTGAGAATTTGAATAGTCTCATAATTCAAGTTATGAATGGAAAAAAATGGATCAATATACCTAAGAGTAAACGAATAGTTGATAAACTAGTTGCAAAAAAAATTACTTTTGACTTTAGCTATGTTTCACCTACTAGCATTCGTATAATCTCATCTGAGAATTCAAAAATTTATCTTTGGGATCTGGAAGTTTATTCATTTTCTAATACTTTGCCTAAAATTGCAACTCCAACAATCGAGACCATTTCAAGTATTACTACAAATAGCATTAAATTATGTTGGACTAGGATAGCAAATGCCAAAAGTTATGAAGTAAAAGTTTATGACGAAAATGATAACCTATTTTGTGTGATAGATGCAGGGAATAACAAAAAGAATTCAAAACAAAACCAAACTGTTATAAACAACTTATTTCCTGGCTTGAACTATTATGTCAAGGTAATTGCTAAATCGAAACGCAGTGCTTTTACTGATTCAGAACCTTCTAAAAAATCAGCAATTTTCACATTACTTGACATTAAAACGACTGGCCCAAAAATAATTCTGAAATTAGACGATATAAGTATTGAGAAAAATAAATGTTCGAGTAGCTATGTGATGGACTATTTGATTCAGAAAAACATCAAAGCTAGCTTTGGAGTGGTGGCTAATCTGATTGATTCCACTGCAAAAAATACAATGGCAAACTATTTAGATAAAACAGATAATTATGGCAATAAGTTATTTGAAATTTGGAATCATGGATTAGATCATAAAAAACACAATGATAACCTTCCTGAATTCTCAGGTACTGGATATGATTATCAAAAACAACACTTTGAACAAGCCACAAACATTGTAAATAAAAATCTGGGAATTCAAATGACAAGTCTTGGAACTCCTTGGAATGCAAGTGATATGAATACCGTTAAAGTAATGAGTGAAAACCCTAACTACAAGGTATTTATGTGTGAATCAGGACAATTAAGACCAAATAAAAGCAGCGGCATACTGTCACTCTATCAATTTGTATATATTGAAAATGAAGGCGGAAAACCAAATTTTGATTATTTTCTGATGAGATACAACGAGAATGTCGACAAATTTAAAGATTATATGGTTGTGCAAGCACACCCAAATAGCTGGAAAAAAAACAATATTGATACCTTCAACAAAATTATCGACTTTCTAATTTCTCAAGGCTGTGAGTTCGTTTTACCATACGAATATTATCAAAGTTTAGCTTTGAATAAACCCAGTAAATTAGGGTTCAATATTTTAGAGAATAATAGCGTGAGACTTACTTGGACTGACAATTCAACTAATGAAGAGGAATTTGTGGTTGAAAAATCAAACAATAATACCGACTGGATTAATATAGCTAAATTGTCAGCAAATAGTACAAGTTACATTGACTCTAAAACTCTAAAATCAGACAGCTGTTATTATCGAGTTGCAAGCTATAACCGAATTAGATCAGACTATTCAAATGTAATCAGAGTTTCTTTTGATAGCTTAAGTATTGTTGATAATCTCAATACAAACTCACAACAGCCATTTGAAATTTTTCCAAATCCATGTACAACATTTTTAACCATAAAATCTAATCTAGCAATTAAAGAAACTGTAAACTGCTCCATTTATGATTCAAGTGGAAACCCTATCCAATCAGACTTTAATGGTCAGTTTCTATCCGGCAATTACAAATTCTCATTCGATATTGATTTTAAACCGGGTATATATTTTTGCAGATTTAGAACTATAAATGGTTCCTCCATCCAGAAATTCATCGTATTGGAACATTAATTATTACATCCGATTTACAGCTAAGGATTATTAAACGTTCATAAATCTATTCATAGATTTATTGCTACCTTTGCTGTCCTTTTACAAACTCAATTATGAATAAACTTTTTTCTTCGCTGATTTTCACGCTACTACCTTTTTGTTTAGTAGCTCAAGTAACACTCACCATTCCTGAAATTCAAAGTGCTGGGAATAGCAGTAATTATACTACACAACAAGTAAAAACTTCAGGAATTGTAACCGCTAAATTTATCGGAGCGGGCAAAATTAATGGTTTTTTCATGCAAGATCCCCTTGGTGATAATAATCCTTCCACTTCGGATGGAATTTTTGTGTATACGAATTCCGACAATGTGAGTACTGGTGATAAAATAGAAATAACAGCGACTGTTACTGAATACAACAATAAAACTCAACTCTCCAATACTGTAAGTACTGCCATCATTTCGAAAAACAACAGCATCATTCCTACCAAGATATTTTACAATGCAGATACATTTAATTGGGAACAATACGAAGGTATGTTGTTGGATTTTGATCAAACTCTTTATGTTACCAGTAATTACGATTTACAACAATATGGTCAACTCTCGCTAAGTCCATATATAAAATATATACCTACTAATAAGGGAGTTCCATCATCTGCGGAATATCGCGAGAATGTCAACTTGAATTCAAAATCACAGATTCTACTCGACGATGGTATTGTTACCAGCAACTTCAGTCCTATATTTTTTGCTGATGAAAATGGAACTAGACGAACCGGCGAGCGCGTTAAAAACTTGATTGCAGTAGTGGACCAAACTTCTACACGTTATAGTATTTATCCAGTTACAAAACCAATTTTTACAGGAAATCCTCGCCCAACTGCACTTACAAATATGGGTAATTACAACCTCAAAGTTTGTGGTTTTAACCTTGAATATTACCTAACAACAAATTACGGTCAAGGCTATGGGGCAAATAATGAAACTGAAGCGGCTAAGCAACATTTAAAAATAATGGAAGCATTATTGGCAATTGATGCTGACATTTATGGCTTGGTTGAAATAGAACAAGGACAAGACGCCTTGATTAAATTAACGAATTCGCTCAATGCTGCCAAAAATTCAAATCATTACGCTTACATAAACGATGGAGGAACCATTTACGGAACCTATACCAAAGTTGGATATATTTACCGAAATGACAAAATAGCTCCTTATCGAGATATAAAAAACAACAACTCCCCTAGCCCACAAAATCGAAAAAAAGCACAAGCTTTTAGTTTACTAAGTAATAATGAACGCTTTATTTATAGCATCAATCATCTCAAAGCAAAAAGTGGTTGCAGCTCAGCTAGTGGAGCGGATGTCGACAAAGGCGATGGACAAAGCTGTTACAACGCTTCCCGAGTTGCCGAAGCTAGTTCAACAGTGAGCTTTCTGAACACTTGCAAAACCTATTACGACGATACAGATGTTTTGATTATGGGCGATTTGAATGCCTATGCCAAAGAAGATCCAATCATTACGCTAGTGAATGGCGGATATACCGATATGCAGCAAGTTTTCGGTGGCGATTCTGCTTATAGCTATCTTTATAGAGGCGAGGCAGGTTATCTCGATCATGCCTTGGCATCCATTTCGCTAAAAAATCAAATAACAGGAACGCAAGTTTTCCATATCAATTCCGATGAACCTACCATGTTCGAGTATGGCAGCTCCAGCTACCAACCCAATATGTATCGTTGTTCCGACCATGATCCAGTAGTAGTTGGAATTCGTTTAGGAACCACG
>JBBSCW010000091.1:0-10494 GCA_038249855.1 Bacteroidales bacterium | reverse complement strand
AGTCGCATTCCATTTAAAAGGTGAGCCCAATTGATTTTGTAGAATTATAGGATTCTTTTCAATGGCTTCCATAGTTCGTTTTTTCTTTTCCAATTCAGCTTTCTTGTCCAATCGTTCCAACTCTAGCTCACATAACTTTTCAAAATTGGGATAAAACTCTCTCGAATATTTGTATTTATCCTGATTGAAATCGTAATCAAAATCACTCCAATCCAATTTTTTATCCTTAACTATTTGCCACTGTTTTAAATCTATCAATCTATTCTGTATAAATTGAGCCTGTGAAAAATTATCTAATGAGGTATTCCTACATTCGACTATCATCTTTTCATAATCAAATCTTTCGTCAGACTCTGGCCTATCTTTATCTATTTCTGGTTTTGGTAGTCCATATTTGATATAAGCATCATCACTAATCACCTTGTTGTAAAATATATCAAAATCAGAGATTGAACTATAATAATCAAAAGTAAATACTTGTAGTTTATATCCATAGCTGTCAATAATTAATTTAAGTTTTAGTAAGAATGAAACCTCATTACTAGATTTCATAATATTTCCATTTATGGCATTTCCCAGTCCTATCCAACCAGTAAAGGTGCCTATATAAGTCGAAAGATACTCACTAATGATGCTTTTATCTTTGTATTCAAGTATATTTTCAGCTAATTCAGTTTCAAATTCTTCATACATTTTCTGGAATGTTTCCTCAATCAGTATTTTTTTGATTTTTACATGATCGGGGAGTTCGTTCTCTTTTTTTCGATTGAAAGTTGAAGGAAATGAATAGCAATCTACAGGAAGTCGTTTAAATATTGTGCTTTCTCAATTTTCATAATTTACTAGTGTTGTGTTAATCATGCTTTGTCGCTAAAATATGAAATGCGTCGAACCGCTTTAAGCGGTTGAACGCTAGTATTGACTTTTTTATTTTTCTAATTTATGTATCTCTATATTTAACCACCGAGTAATATATATACTTAGTGCTGCTACAGTTATGAAAGTGACCTGCAAATGTAAAAATTTCTTTTGGTTTTATAAAATTTAGTAACCAATGATTTTAAGTTAATGATGTCAACCATTATCAATAGTATGTTGATAATGGTTTCATAAGGAAACTATAAAATAGATAAAATGTATATACCATGTATTATTTATGTATATATCATGTAAATACCATATATTAATGGTTACTTAATATATACAGTTTATATACTTAGGATTTACTTAGTATTAACTTTTTATTTATCTTTACGCACATTAGTGACTATAAGTATTCACCTATTCAGGTCTATTCAGTCAAAGTGCTTAAAACGGTTGAACGGTGAATAGCGTTACATTTTAGATGATAGAGTCAAACAGATTAAGCACAACATTAGATACTTACATTATAATTATAATAATTATGGCCATAGTAAAAGGTCCGATAAAAATGACAGGCAGCATCAGTGGATTGAGTTTTTATACTCGCCGAGGTAGTGATGAGATTATAGTGCGCACCAAAGGTGGTGTTTCGGCTGATAAGATCAAACGATTGCCACAGTTCGAGGGTTTGCGCAATCAACAGAAGGAATGGAGCGGCACCAATAAGTTGGTTTCAGGATTTCGCATGGCTTTGGGTGGATTGCACCGACTGGCTGACTATAATATTACACCTGTGCTGAATAGCCTTGCCAATAAAATGCAAAAGGCTGATCTTGAAGTTGAGAAAGGAAAACGACCAGTATGTCTGTCGAAATATAAACAGAGTGTCGAAGGATTTAACCTGAACCGCAAATTTCCATTTAATTCAGTGCTGCGTAGTTCGGTGAGTTGCGATCTTAATCGTGATGATAGCAACCGTAGATTTCTCACGCATTAATCCAGATTTTGATTTAATGAATGTGCAACGATTGCCTTTTTTTAGATTAATAGTGGCATTGGGAACCGTTTCGGATATGGTTTATAATGAGAATATTAAAGACTATATTCCAACTATGCAGGGTTTACATGGAGCTGCCCTCACCCAAAGTACCGACTGACTCCCTACGGCGGGCATAACAGAAGCCCAACACTTGACTGCACAGATGAACGAATCGCTTTGTGCACTACTGACCGACAATGTGAGTGTGCTACTCTCAGTGGCCATTGAATTTGCAACGGTAGGTTTCGATAGCAAACCTGCTGCCGTGAAATATGCTGGAAGTTGTAAGGTAATAGCTGTAAAATAAATTATAAAAACGGGGTATGTGCCTTTTTTATGGCTGCATACCCCGTTTTTAAATTGAATCAAATTTTTATTTTGAACTAAATATCAGGTTTATTCTCACTCCCTCAATATCTTACTTTAAATACACTCCGTTCGTTATTATTAATTACTTGCAACAAGTAAATACCTTGTTGGGGTAATTTCAATTCGATTTCCGCAGCATTGGTTTGAACTTTATATAATTGGTTTCCCAACAAATTATACACCGAAATCACTGCATTGGATGGGAGTTTAGATATATAAATTCCATCACTCGTTGTATAATAGCTTATTGTATTATTTGCTGATAAAGCTTTGTTAGTAGTTGTAATTGATGTCTTAACTTGAATCTCATCAGATTTAGCAGTCGAACTTCCAACAGGACTTACTTGATAAAAATAAGTAGAATCACTCTCCAAATTATCAACCGTGTAAGTTAACACATTACCTACATTGGCTGGATAACCCGTTACTGATACTTTCGAAACAGTAGAGCCGAGAGTTTCTACTTTGAAATTATCAACATAAACTCTCTTATTTTTTATTGCCGACAAAGAGATGGTTGAGTTCACTTTTCCAATAGGTAAATCCACCGTAAAATCTTGAACGGTTGCAGTTGTAATCCATACTGTCAATTCCTGACCATCTACTTTCACAGTTAATTCTGCATTGCTGTCAGTATTATATCGTTTTGCCTTAACAATCAGCCTTTTACCCGCTGTAGATAAATCAATTGCTGGCGTATTTATCTCACCTGGATTACTACCTGAAGCCAGTCTAACAAAACCATCAGTTACAACATCTGTATAATCTTTAGTCGTCCATTCCGAAGGTATAGAACCATTAAAGTCGGCTTCGAGTAAAGTTTGTATAGCTCCATTGCCACTTACTGTTTTAGTAAATACATCTAACAAATAACTAGTCGCTGTAGCTGAAACCGTCCAGTTAGCATTAAAGCCCTTAGAAGCAATATTGGTGGCAGCTAAAGCTAAGAAATCATCGGTTGATAGCGCATTTAGTATCACTGTTGTAGCACTAACTCCTCCACCTGAGATGATTATATTCGCTGCCTGTGCTCCCAAAGTTTGAGCATTAAAGCTTACATTTAATGAGTAACCAGCCTCTGCTTGTACCTTAGTTATAGTATAAGTGGAAAGTGCAAAATTAGCTGCATTATTACCAGTTAAAGTTAAAGTCAAATCACCTGTAAGATTTGCTGCTGATATTTGAACGTTTTGGTTAGCCGATTGCATATACGCTACACTTCCAAAGTCGATAATTGAAGCATTCTTAGGACTAACAATAGTAGGGTAGGTAGACTGAGTTTCTGACCAAAGTTGACCTATTTTATTACCCCAAATAAAATCAGCTAATTCAGGATGATCAATATAAGGATTACGATTTTTTTGATAAACCGCAATAGCATTGTTTCGGTTAATTTCTTTATCACTCACTGGATCCGATGAATTCCATTCTAACATTAAATTGTAAAACCATGATTTATAAGCTGGATATGAATTCCCTGCCAAAATTTCGCCAGCGGTTCCATTGTTTTTCCATCCCGCTATTTTTGACTCATAACGAGTAGCCACATAAAAATACATGCGTGCAAAATCGCCTTTAAATTCGTCGGTTGGTTCAAACACAGTACCAGAATAACCAGTTGAGGAGTACGAACTACCTACTTTACTTCCATTACTTGAAGTCCAGGTGGCACTATTCACTTTACCGTGCGGTAAAGAGCCTCTTCTATTGTTTACATATCCATCGGTTGGAATTAAATGATGTGCATCCGACCGTTGAGGAGATGAATTGCCAAGCCAAGAATCGCAAAAGGTATGTTCGCGATTATAACAACTTCCTTCACCAGAATAAGAACCACATTTATCACTATTGTGAATAAAATAATAATCAGCAGTTCCATTACTTTTTATTGAGTACATATCCCACACTTTGCCATTGGGTAAGTTATCGGATGTCTGATAAATAGTATATAGATAATCGTATCCTTTATCTACAGCCCCGGCTGAGACTATTGACGACAGTTGAGTTTTCAGTGCAGCTTCTGTTTTTCCTTCAGCAGCACTATAATATCCAGCAGGAATTTGTGCAAAAAGTGAAATTGAGAAGATGTACAGTAATGATAGAAGAATTGTTTTGTTTTTTATTTGAAATGACATAATCTGAGTGAAACTAAGAAAAAAATTAGAAGTGGCATGCAATTCCTTATTGCAGCAGAAGTTCTTTGTTATTATTTGTTGATAATAAATTTCTGTATTGACTTACGCATACCTGAACTTAGCTGTATCAGATACATACCATTATTAAGTACTGTGGTGGAAATTGAAGTGCGACCATTCAACTCCTCTTGCATTAAAATTTGCCCATTCAGATTGAATATTGTCAAATTCAAATTGGATTCATCGGATTTGATATGTAGAAAATCATGCACGGGATTAGGAGAAACACTGAATTCTACGAACAAATCATTAATACCTGAACTAAACGACCATGGTTCTCCTTTTTTAGTTCCCCATATATATTCAGCCAATTCAGGATAATCAATAAATGGATTACGGTTTTTTTGAACTACTTCAACTGCATTGTTTCTGTTTGTTTCCTTTTCGGAAACAGGATCAAGTCGGTTCCATTTCAACAATAGCTCAACGCTCCAAGTATTAAACGCTGGGTATTTTGTTCCATCTAAATGTGGCGACGGATATTGATTAGATGTGCTCCATGTATCTACAACGTTTTCATAAGCTGTAACCATATAAAGATATGTACGTGCAAAATCACCTTTATATTCATCTATAGGTTCAAAAACTGTCCCTGAATATCCGGCAAAAGTTGAATTTCCTCTTTTACTGCCATTTGAATATGTCGAAGAAGGATTAGCAGTTTCTCCATAAGGATAATTTCCACGTTGAGCATTTACAAATTTATCGGTTGGATAGAGGTGAAATAATTCTGTATACATAGGTGTAGCATCTTTAAACCAACTTTTTGGAAATGAATGTTCCCTATTATAGTACTGACATTCTGCACTTCCACCAGAGCCAGAATCTTGATTAGTACCAAAAGTAAATGTACAGGTCGAATACATATCCCACACTTTTCCATCTGCACGTTTATCAGTTGATTGAAAATCGGTCCATAAATCTCCGTACGTTCTTTCGGTATGCGAACCAACTATCAAGTACAATTGGGTTTTAAGTGCTGCCTGAGTTTTGCCCAATGCTGAATCGTAGTAATTTGCTTTGGGTTGCGAAAAAAGTATAAAAGGAAGTAATAAAAGGGGAAAAAAGTAAAGCTTTTTCATGTAGAAATATAATTAAAAAAATTGTATGATTAACTGCTTTGCTAAATATTGGGCAAAGGGTTGCAAATGTAATCAAAAGTTGATAAATAGCCAATTTTTATGCAATTAATAAACCCGTAATAATACAATAACTTAATTATCAATATATTGAAAAACATCTATTAACAGAAAGGAATATTCAAAATGAAATACTGAGATAATACAATAACTCACACTAAAGAAAACTCCCATCTGAAATTTTCAAATAGGAGTTACATATAAAAAAAGAATAGATTATTCGCTTAATTGTAGAATGTATCTATATTTTGGCACAATATTAAAATTTTTATTGAATTAAATAGTTACCAATCAACAGTAAATATTGCAAAATGAAAACTATCCCATTTTATTTCAAAAAAGTATGATTCTCAATTTTTTTTTGTCTATTATCTTGGCTCTTGATTCTTGACTCTTGGCTCTTGACTCTATACTCTCGATTCAATCTTCCCCAATATCTACATTAAATATTGTTCACTTATTGATTTGTGTTCTTGAACGCGATAAATGGTATCGGCAAACATATCAGCAATAGTCAATATCCGCACCTTTTCACATTTTCTACAATCGAAAGGAATAGAGTCGGTAAATGCGATTTCAGTCAAATCTGAAGCCATTACCCTTTGCGTTGCCTCACCGGACATCACGCCGTGTGTAACAATGGCACGAACACTATTTGCTCCTTTTTCTTTCATCAAGTTAGCAGCCATGCACAATGTTCCGGCAGTATCCACCATATCGTCGACAATAACCACATCTTTACCTTCCACATCACCAATAATAGTCATTTCACCAATCACATTGGCTTTTTCGCGTGTTTTGTGACAAAGAACCATGGGAACACCCAAATGTTTTGAGTACGACCCAGCACGTTTTGATCCACCCACATCTGGTGAAGCAATGACTAAGTTTTCGAGTTGCAATGACTTAACATAAGGCACTAAAATAGTAGAGCCATAAAGATGATCAACTGGGACATTGAAAAATCCTTGAATCTGATCGGCATGTAAGTCCATGGTAATCACCCTATCGACACCAGCCACGCTGAGCATATCGGCTATCAATTTGGCTCCAATGGATACACGAGGTTTGTCTTTTCTATCCTGACGTGCCCACCCGAAATAAGGAATCACTGCAATTACTTTGTAGGCCGATGCACGCTTAGCAGCATCAATCATCAATAATAATTCCATTAAATTGTCGGTGTTGGGAAAGGTAGACTGGATAAGATAAACGTATTGACCACGAATGGATTCTTCATAAGAAACTGAAAATTCACCGTCGGAGAAATGCTCAATTTTTAGATTACCGAGCGGACATTCTATACTTTTACAAATTTTTTCAGCCAAATATCTGCTATTTGTACCAGAAAAGATTTTGAAAGGAGCAGTAAAAACTGACATATTGTTTAATGTTATTAGTTTACTGAAATTTTCTACAAAAGTACGGAATTATATTCAAAACATTAGTAGAAAAAGCTATAAAAATGACCTGAATATTTTCTGCATATTAATACGAAGAGTTCATTCCAACAATTTAAAATCAAACAAAAAATTTATTTATGAGTCCACTGTAATAAGTCCATTTTGTAGAAAAACTGCTAAATGTTCAAAAAATGATAGTTGATATTCAGCGTATTACAAAAACAAAAAGTACTAAAAAGTACTGTTTTTGACTTTATACAGTGGACTCATTTATAGCTTATTATTTTTGAAGTTTCTATCACAAACAATGTGGGTTATAAAAACTGTTTTAGAATCTATAAAGAGTCTAATTATAAAAAGATAATATGGGCAGATTCTTGGGAATTCGTTTACTACAAAGGGTTTCATTAAAAAAAGAAGGGTTTTTAAATATGCGTAGCCCCTTAGTAGCATCAGGAAACAAAAACAACTACCCTTATTTTATAAAAATCGAATTAAATAATTTATCAATTTTAAGATTTTAACATACGTAAATTCTTAGTAGTAAAAATGTTTTTCTCTTTTTTCCTTATTTCTACTTTACTAAAATAAAAGAAACAAATTCTATATTGACCCCCAAACCCCCAAATGGGGGCTTAAGAGTGAAATTAGGAGTCGATTTACGCAATTCAGATTTACACAAACTGCGTCTTAAAGCCCATCTTCCTCCATCTCTATTTTTGGAGAGGGCTGGGGTGAGGATTGGGGGTTTGGGGGTCGAAATTTTAAATTGGTAAAGTAGAATTATTTAATAAGCAATATCCAAACCCAAACAAAAAAGTGTAGCACCTTTTTGAAATTAAATCATCAATTTGAATAGTCATTACTCCTATTTTAATTTAAACTGAATATCTAATGTTACATCAATGCAAACGTTTGAAATTTTTTTTGATGCTTTTATAGCAGCAATTTATACTGCATGATTCAATATAATGTACTTTTGAAAAATTAAATAACGAAAAGCATTTAATAGACTATTATTCAGAATACTATGAAAATACACTTTAAAATATCATACTTTACAGTTTGGGGCCAACAGTTGTTAGTTACGGGTAATATTCCTGAACTTGGAAATGGAGATTATTCCAAAGCATTGAAATTAAGTTTTCAGAATTCTGAAGACTGGACAGGACAAATTGATGTTAAACCAGAAGAAAGTCAAGCTTCGATTAAGTACAACTATTTACTCTATAACGAGAAAAACGGAATGTACACCGAAGAATGGGGTGATGGTAGAATTATCGATTCGGAACTCTTGATTAACGATCATCTTTTCTGTAATGACGCATGGAATTCGGCTGCTGCATTGGAAAACACTTTTTTAACTGCACCTTTTGCACATGTTCTACTCACCGATTCTCACGACATTGAGACTCCAAAAACCATTAAAAACTACAGCCATATTTTCAGAGTTTATGCTCCATTGATTGCTAAAAATGAAATTGTATGCCTGATTGGTAACAGCAAAGAACTTGGAAATTGGTCGACAAATAATCCGGTTATGCTTTCAAAATGCGAAGAAGGATATTGGGAAGCAATGCTAAATTTGGGAAATAGCCCGAAAGAAATACATTATAAATACGGTTTGTACGATCCAGAGGATAAAGTTTTTCGTAGTTTTGAGCAGGGTTCCGATAGAATAACACAAGTATACAACTCTAAGAAGACCTTGATTCAGCAAAATGATGGATTTATCAAAGTTAAAATACCTGCTTGGAAAGGAGCTGGTGTGGGATTACCAGTTTTTAGCATCCGAACCAAAAAGAGTTTCGGAGTTGGGGATTTTGGCGATTTGCTACTATTAGTTGACTGGGCTGAGAAAGTTGGGCTTAAATTGATACAAGTTTTGCCACTCAACGACACAATAGGAACGCATACCGATGCCGATGTTTTACCTTATGCGGCGATTTCGGCTTTTGCGTTGAATCCATTGTTTCTGAACCTTTCGGCAATAGGGAAATTACCTACTAGTCATCCACTCCAAGCCGAATACAAAAGAAAACAGACTGAACTAAACAGTTTAGAATTAATAGAATTTTTAGAAGTTGTAAATTACAAATTACAATATGTCAAGGAATTATATTTATTACAAAAAGATAAATTTCTTAAAAATGCTGATTTCAAAGCCTATTTTGAAAAGAATGAATTTTGGCTGATTCCTTATGCTGCCTATTGTGTTTTCCGTGATAAATTTGGCACTTGCGATTACCGCCAATGGGATGAATACGCACATTTTGACAAGCAAAAAATTGATGAATTAAGCACGCCCGAACACGAAATGTATCATGAAATAGCCTTGCAGTATTTCATTCAATATCATTTGCATTTACAACTCAAAAAGGCCACCGAATATGCTCATGAACGAGGCATTGTACTGAAAGGCGATATTCCAATCGGTGTAAATCGCAATAGTGTAGATACTTGGGCTTCCCCTGAATTATTCAATATGAATATGCAAGCTGGTGCTCCACCCGATATGTTTGCCGTAAAAGGTCAAAACTGGGAATTGCCAACTTATAACTGGGAAATGATAAAACGAACTGGTTTCGACTGGTGGAAAAAAAGATTTGCCCATTTATCCACCTATTTCGATACATTCCGCATTGATCATATTTTAGGATTTTTCAGAATTTGGCAAATACCAATGTCGCAGGTTGAGGGCATTATGGGACATTTATACCCATCTACTCCCGTGCACATCAATGAGTTTGGCGAACGTGGCGTGTGGTTCGATTACAATCGGTTCTGCAAACCTTATATTACCAACGGCGTACTTTGGGATATTTTTGGAGAAGATTCTGTTTGGGTGAAAGCCAATTGTCTGCAAATTGAAGATGGTTGGGTTTTTAGACTTAAACCACTTTATCAAAGTCAAGCGAATATAGAAAAAATGTTTGAAGAAGGTATTATTTCGGAAAAACTGAAATGGGGTTTATTCGATTTAATTTCCAATGTTTTATTTATCGAAGTGGAGGGTACAAATGCTACCCAGTTTTATCCACGGTTTGGAATGGACGGCTTGCGGTCATTCTTTGAATTGGATGAATATACAAAAAATAAATTGCGGGAACTCTATGTCGATTATTTTTACCGCCGACAAGATTCGTTTTGGTATCAATCGGGCATGGAGAAATTACCAGCACTTAAACGATCGACCAATATGTTAATTTGTGGCGAAGACTTAGGCATGATGACCCATTGCGTAACTACAGTCATGAATGAATTAGGCATTCTGAGCCTAGAAGTGCAGCGAGCACCAAAGACCGACAAAAAAGAATTCTCACACCCAGACGATGCGCCATATTTGTCTGTAGTAACACCTTCAACCCACGATATGAGCACCATACGTGGATGGTGGGAAGAAGACAGAGCCGTTACACAACGCTTCTACAACTCACAACTTGGTCATTGGGGCGAAGCTCCTTACTTCTGCGATAATTGGATTT
>JBBSCW010000090.1:0-10519 GCA_038249855.1 Bacteroidales bacterium | reverse complement strand
TATCTATTTGCTTTATGCAGAGGCTTTGAACGAATTAGGACGTACCTCAGAATCGTATGAATACATCAACAAAGTGCGTAGGCGTGTGAATATGCCCGAACTGCAAAACTCAACCGTATTTACTGGAATTGCTAACGATAAAGAAAAAATGCGCTTTCAAATCCGACATGAACGGAGCTGCGAATTGGGTGGCGAATCCACCAGATGGTTTGATTTAGAACGTTGGGGAATGTTTGAAACTCCAGCCAATATATCATGGCTTAAAAACCGGGATGAAGATTTCAATAATTTTGAAATTGGCGTAAATAACCGGTTCCCTATACCTTATCGTGAAATATCTTTGGTGCCTATTCTTCAAAATCCAGGCTATTAAGTTCACGCAATATCTTATTGATAATCAGACAAACTATTGCTTATAATCAAGTTTAATAATAAAACAATGAAAAAGTCCATATTTATATTATCCATCATTCTACTTGTAGGTATCGTCTCGTGGTCGTGCAAACCAACCGAACCTGAAATCCTTATATGGAATGACACACCTACTACAGCCGATACTTTGTATCAAAATCCAGTATTCGAACCCGATTTGGCCGATCCTTCGATAGTAAGAGCAGCCGATGGATGGTTTTATGCCTACGGTACAGAGAATAGCTGGAGTGCAGGCATCAACCGAATGGTGCCAATTATTAAATCGAAAAACATGACTAAATGGGAATATGTTACCGATGCTTTTGCCACTAAACCAACGTGGAAAACAAGTGGCGGTATCTGGGCGCCTGACGTAACTTTTGTAAACAGCAAATACTACATGTATTACAGCATGTCCACTTGGGGTGACAGTAATGCAGGTATTGGTTTGGCTATTTCCGATTTGCCTTATGGTCCTTTTGTCGATCAGGGTAAGGTTTTCGATTCAAAATCTATTGGAGTTTCTAACAGTATCGATCCGTTCTTTATCCAAACTGGGGTGGGTCGTAACAAGAAGTCTTATCTTTTCTGGGGTAGTTTTCAGGGAATATACGGAACAGAACTGAGTGCAGATTTTAAAACGACTGTTGGCACTAAATTTAAAATTGCAGGAAATGCACATGAAGCAACTTATATTTTGGAACGCAACGGAAAGTTCTACTTTTTCGGCTCTACCGGATCATGTTGCGAAGGTGCTGATAGTCAATACCATGTAACTGTGGCTATGGCTACTGACATTAAAGGACCGTATGTTAATCAATTAGGGAAAGGAATTTTAACTGATGGACAAGAAGGAACTTTATTTTTAAGTGGAAATCGCGAATGGGGATGGGTAGGACCAGGACATAATGCCGAAATAATGACTGATGACAGAGGAAATGATTTCTTTGTGTACCACTCCATCGAAGTAAAAAATCCGTTATTGCCAGGGGGCGCTACTCGTAGACCATTACTGATTGACAAGATAAAATGGCTCAACGAATGGCCATTCATTGAAGGCGGAAAACCAAGTAAAACAAAACAAATAGCCCCATATTTCAAAAAAAATAGCTAGCAATGAAATCGATAATTTTGATTCTGTCTGTCGCAATGAGTTTTATTCAACTTATTTCTGCAAAATCCATTCAGGCTGATGATTCACTAACTTATCAAAATCCTGTTTTTCAGCCCGATTTAGCCGATCCGTCAGTAATTCGTGCTGCTGATGGATGGTTTTATGCATATGGAACTGAAAATACATGGAGCGATGGTGTGCATCATTTAGTACCAATAATTAAGTCTAAAAACCTTATAAACTGGCAATATGAAAGTGATGCGTTTAGTTCGCGTCCTAAGTGGAAAGCCAAAGGAGGTATTTGGGCACCGGATGTAACAGAGGTAAATGGAAAGTATTATATGTATTATAGCATTTCAACTTGGGGTGATGCAAATCCTGGAATTGGATTAGCGATAGCCGATGCTCCTCAAGGTCCTTTTATTGATAATGGTAAAATATTTGATTCGCAGTCGATTGGAGTTTCAAATAGTATTGACCCATTTCTTTTTCAAACGGGTAAATCTGATACTCGTAAATCCTATCTTTTTTGGGGAAGTTTTAATGGCATTTATGGCATTGAAATGAGTGATGATTTGAAAAGTACAATTGGAAACAAATTTAAAATTGCCGGAAATGCCTTCGAAGCACCATACATACTCGAGAGAAATGGTAAGTTTTTCTTTTTCGGATCCATTGGCTCTTGCTGTGAAGGTGCAAACAGTCAATATCGTATAGGAATAGCATCTTCAACTAACATAAAAGGACCTTATTTTAACAAAAAAGGACAGCCTATAATCGGGAATTCAGATGAAGGCAGTTTATTTCTAAGTGCTAATTTATCAGAAGGTTGGGTTGGACCGGGTCATAATTCGAAAATTGTGACCGATGATGCAGGCAACGATTTCTTTCTTTATCATGCCATTGATGTGAAAATACCAAATCTGCCAGGAGGTGCAACTCGTCGCCCGCTGATGATGGACAAAATAAATTGGGCAAACGGTTGGCCCGAAATACAGAATGGTACGCCGAGCAATACAACACAAAATGCACCCGAAATAAACAAATAATTTTCTTAATAATAAATTTAATAACAATTTAATTCTATTTAAAATGAAAAAACTAATTCTCTTTTCAGTAGCGTGTCTTGCCTTTTCGATGGCAAATGCACAGTATGTAGATTTTGATGCTGCGTTTAATGCACAGCATGCCGACATTGTGGCAGTCGATATTGACAATGATGGTGACTTGGATATCGTGGTAAGTGGTGAAATAGGGGGACCGCTAGCGAAAAATGCCATTTTTATAAATAATGCAGGAAGTTACACTTTACAAGGAACTGAAAATGTAATTACACCGGGACATTTTGCCGACATAAAGTTTGGCGATATTGATGGTGATGGAAATTTAGATGTTATTTTTAACGGGAACTCTAATGGTGGCACGGGAAAGGGCATTGCAATTAATAACGGAGCAGGTATTTTTACTCGCACTACATTAGATGTAACAAATGCTACTATTTCGTGTGGTTTTGCTGATTTCAACAATGATGGATTATTGGATTATTACGTAATTGGCAATGGAGCCGATAATAAAGGAAATCTGTTCTTCCAAAAATTAAATGGTACTTTCATAAAAGATCAAAGTTCATTTGAAAATTTGAAACTGGTCGATCCGGAAATTAGCACTGTCGATTTTAATAATGATGGTTATATCGATATGTTTGTAAATGGATGGGACGATAGCGCCATGACACGTATTTCGGCGATGTTGATAAACGATGGATTTGGTAAATTTGCAGCAATGGCGCAACCTGGAGTGGTTCGAAAAGGTTTTGGATCAGCAACTTGGGCTGATGTTAATGGCGATGGTTGGATGGATTTATTGCTCAATGGCGATGGTGGTGCCGATGGCGAAGGAAGTTCTGACATTTACCGTTTGTATAAAAATAACGCAGGAAACCTTGAAGCCAAAGCAACATTCAATGACTACCGTCAGATAAGCGTTGGCGATGGTGCACGCATGGTAGATTGGGACAATGATGGTGATTTGGATATTATCCTCACTGGTTGGAGCAACTCAAAAGGACGTCAGGCGACTATGTTGTTTAAATGTACCAATGCTGCCAACTTCAGCTTTGTTGAAGATGCTTTGAGTAATACTGATTTTCCTGGAGTTTCGGAAAGTAGCATTGAAACCGCCGATTTGAATAATGATGGTAAAATTGATTTGCTCATTACTGGTTACAATGGCAATCAAGTTGATCAAGTTGGTAAATTCGACCGTAATATTTGTGGATATTACCTCAACAAAACTGCTGTTGCAAATGTAAAACCTTCAGCAGTAAGCAATTTGGCACAAGTTATAACAAAATCGGGTGAAGAAACTATGGTTGCTTTTACATGGAATGCAGCAACGGATGATAAAACTCCACAAAAATCTTTAACCTATAATTTAGCATTGAAAAATACCACAACAGGAAAATGGATGTACAATCCGATGGCTGTAATAGGTGGTGCTACTGATGGTTGGAGAAAAGTAGCTATGCATGGAAATGTGTTTGGCAATAAAGGATGGAATTTGTACAATTTACCTAAAGGTAATTACGAATGGACGGTTCAGGCAATTGATGCTAATTTTGTAGGTGGAACTTTTGCAGCTGTTAAAACATTTACTATTACAACAACAGGGTTAAAAGAAATTATCTCAGGTGTAAGTATTTCAGTAACAAATGGGAAACTGATGGTTAATAATACAACTGGAAATTCAATGAATATCTCGATTTACACATCTACTGGAAGTTTGGTAAAACAATTAAAAACTTCAAACTTTGAACCAATGAGCTTATGTAATGGTGTTTATATTGTAAAAGCAAACAATGGTATCAAAACTATGATTCAAAAAGTAGTTTTATAGTAATTTATCGAGAGGTTTATTTTCATGAGTAAACCTCTCGATTTTTTTAAGTATTAAATAGACCGCAAGAATCAAGACATAAAATGCATATTATCAATTACTTTCAAATCAATATGTCAGTTTTACAAACTCGTTGAATATATAAATAAAATAGAATCGTTCATTTACTCAATTTATCGAATGGTTTAAAATAAAAATTAAGAATATCTATTATCCTGTAAGAAAATGAAGAATTCACTAAAATATTTAATGCTAATCTTTGTAATTAGTGTTTTTGCAAATCCATTTTTTGCAAAAAGTGCGACTAAAGAAAATGAGACTACAGCTAAAGTCTGGACAAAAGAAAAAGCCAATGCTTGGTATGCAACACAGCCATGGATTGCGGGTTGTAATTTCCAGCCAAGTACTGCCATCAATCAAATTGAAATGTGGCAAGCTGCAAGTTTCGACGCTGCCACTATCGACAAAGAGCTGGGTTGGGCAGAAGAGTTGGGATTTAATACTATGCGCGTTTATCTGAGCAGCGTGGTTTGGGAAAATGACCCGATGGGATTTAAGAAAACTATGGATCAATACCTCACCATATCAACAAAACATGGCATCAAGACCTTGTTTGTCTTTTTCGACGATTGCTGGAATCCGGAGTCGGCAATTGGCAAGCAACCTGCTCCAAAACCAGGTGTTCACAACTCGGGATGGGTACGTGACCCAAGTGCCAGTTTACGAACCGACACCATTACTTTGTTTCCCAAATTGGAGAAATACGTCAAAGATATATTAACGACATTCAAAGACGATAAAAGAATTTTATTATGGGATTTGTATAACGAGCCTGGTAATAGCAATCATAATATCAACTCCTTACCTTTACTTAAAAACGTTTTCAAATGGGCGAAACAAGTAAACCCATCACAGCCAATATCTTGTGGAGTCTGGTATTTTGGTTGTCTTGAGCTGAACACTTTTCAGTTGGAAAATTCCGATGTAATTACTTATCATAATTATAGTGATGTTGCGGATCATCAAATGTGGATCAACTTTCTTAAAACTTATGATCGTCCGATGATATGTACAGAATATATGGCTCGTCGTAATAACAGCCGTTTTGAAAATATAATACCATTGCTCAAAAAAAACAATGTCGGCGGCATCAATTGGGGATTTGTCTCAGGTAAAACAAATACTATTTTTGCATGGGACGAGCCTTCACCAGAATTACGCGAACCAAAACTCTGGTTTCATGATATTTACCGGCAGGATAAATCCGCTTTTGACCCAAAAGAAATTGAAATAATTAAAATCAATACAGGTAAAAGTTCAGAAGTCAAAATCATTTCCAATGAGACCTTCAAAGGTACGGTTGATGGGAAAGAGGTTTCTATATTTACCTTGAAAAACAGGCGTGGAATGGTGGCACAAATTACCAATTATGGCGGCCGAATAGTGGCACTCTGGACACCCGATCGTGATGGTAAAATGGCCGACGTTGTTACAGGATACAACACTATAAATGACTACTTAAAATCTAATGAGGTTTATTTTGGTGCACTTATCGGACGTTATGGGAATCGAATAGCCAAGGGTAAATTCACATTGGATGGGAAAAAATATCGGTTAGCAACCAATAATGGCAAAAACCATTTGCACGGTGGTCTTAAAGGTTTTCATAATGTAGTATGGGCGGCAAAACCATTTAAAAATATTAATGGTGAAGATGCATTGGAACTGAATTATCTTTCGCCCGATGGCGATCAGGGTTATCCCGGAAATCTTTCGGTAACGGTAGTTTATACCTTGACCAATCAAAACGAATTGAAAATTGAATATTCGGCAACCACCGATAAAAGAACTGTGCTAAATCTTACCAATCATGCATTTTTCAATCTGAATGGATTTTCGTATGCTACAGCGAAAACTATCAATACACATGTTTTGAAAATAAATGCTTCCAACTTCACCCCTACTGATAATGGTTTAATTCCCACAGGAATAATAGCGCCAGTAAAAGGAACTCCAATGGATTTTATGCAACCAAAAGCAATTGGCGAAAGGGTAAATGAGAAATTCCCTGATTTAATAAACGGAAGGGGCTACGATCACAACTGGGTATTAGATAAAGACGGAAACAGTTTTACAGAAGCAGCAGAAATTTATGAACCATCGAATGGTAGAGTTTTGAGGGTATTTACTACCGAGCCAGCACTACAATTTTATGGGGGTAACTTCTTTGAAGGTAAGGATACAGGTAAATATGGTGAAGTTTATTCATTCAGGACTTCATTTGCTTTGGAAACACAACATTATCCGGATAGTCCTAACCAATCAGATTTCCCATCAACAATACTAAATCCAGGTGAAGTGTATCATCATACTTGTATTTACAAATTTGAAACTAAAAATTAAATATTATAGTTCAACAGTCGATTAATTATTTCATATTTGCAAAATACTGACCTATCTCTTCCTAATATATTTGAAGATTTTAAAAAGCAAGCCTTCTAACCCCCTTCTGATACATGGAGATAAATTGCTAAAAAAGAACAACTTACCCCAATTTGAATTAATTTTCAGCTTGGGGTGATTTGTTTTTATAGAAATCTGATTCTCTCATGAATTTTGGAACTCTTTCAGTGATAATTTAGATTCGAGAAATTTACTAATATCTACAAAAACTCACATCCTTATTCCTGATGTTTACTAAAAACAGGATGAACAGATTTTAGAATTTCATTCAATTATTTGTTATTTAAGCTATCGGCTTTTTGTTGTATCATTTCTGCCTTTTTCTCTGCTGCCTTTTTTTCTGCTGTTTCTTTTGCTTTTCTTTTAAAATATCCACTGAAAAGGAAATTATGCTTTACCGCAGTCATATTTTCATCTAATCCTTTAGAACTTTTTTTCAAGTTTATCATTGTCTGATTCAGATTCTCAGCAAAAGTTGTATCTCGTATCAATCGTCCTATGGTCCCATTACCATTGTTTATTTCGAACATCATTTCTGTAAGTTGTTGCGAAATCATCTCTGCATTACCAGCAGTAACATTCAATTTGGCCATAATGGAATCAGTTCCCGTCAATCCTTGTGAACTCTTTTTTAAATTCAATAAAGTCTGATTCAAATTCTTAACCATAATTGTATCTCGAATCAGTCGACCCAAAGTTCCATCTCCCTTATTTATTTTATTCATAACCAATGCAAGTTGGTGCGATATATCCGCCGCATTTAAAGCAGTTTCTTTTAAACTTGCCATCACTACATCCGACCCAGTCAACCCTTTGGAAAACTTATTCAAATTTGCTATGGTTTGATTCAAATTCTTGGCAAGTATTGAATCTCGAATTAAACTATTCAGTGTGCCATTTCCACTATTAATATTGGCTGAAATGTCGGAAATTTGTTTCGATATATCCTCCACATTAGCTGTGGTTGCATCCAATCGTGCCATGATAGCAGTACTTTCTATGGGCTGTATTGATTCAAGTCCTTGACCTTCTTTTGCCAACGGATTACCGGCACTTCCGGGGAGGATAATGACAAGTTTATCTCCAATTATTCCATCGGAACCCAGTGTAACTTTACAGTCGGATTTAATAAATTGCCAAACGTCCGTTTTGATTATCAAATCGACTCTTACAGTCGTATCATTTTCAAAAGTTATGTTTTCAACTGAACCAACATTGATTCCTGAAAAACGAATATTGCTGCCAACCTGTAATCCACTTACATTCGAAAACGTGGTTGTAAGTTTAAAAACGGGAACAAATAAGTTCTTTTGTTTCCCAATTACAAATATGGTTAGTATAAAAAGAACCAACCCTCCTGCAACAAAAAATCCCAATCGGGCTTTAAATTTTTGAGTATGAATATCCATGTCGCTAAATTACGGTTTAGCAATAGTGTAAGCGTTACATAATTATTGATATAAATTACATAATTCACTCATTCAATGGTTCGTTATAAAACAGAATAAGTATTTGATAATGAGAAAAATAACTGAAAAATAAGAGTTGAAATATTTGGGTAATTCATTGAAAATCAGTATATTTATAGATTATTCCGTAATTATATAAATATGCCATCCAACGAACACCCAAATGCTATGTCATTGATATATAACACATTAGAATCAGACAAGTTTTCAACATTAAAAGAGTCAAGAAAACAGTTTATTGCAAATGTTCTTGTGTTTTTTTAAGTATCAAAGGCAGAATAAATTTTCTACAACTCTCATGTTTTTCCAAGAACTGCAAACAGTACTTTCGGATTAACTTTGAGAATAAATTCAACTTTCAAGATTTTAATCTTAAGCTAATTCTTGAACAATCTATCCGAGCTACATTTCCAAAAGTGGAAAAATGACCTTTTGTCTAAATATGTATTGGTCAGGTTGTGCAAAAAAAACCAAATGGGGCTTAGAGATTTGCGGTTTTGCGGCCATTGATGTTGTGCGAAATACGGCATTTCATTTAAATGTAATTCAAACACCTCCAATCAAAGGCATGACCTTATTAGTATACTATTGTCAGACGGTTAAAGAAAATTATTTGTATTTCAAAGATTTATCAAAATATATGGTTGATTGCGTTGGTGGAAGGTGCAAAACGTCAGAAAACACCCAACGAAATTGCACTCACTATTTTGCTTTCAGGGTTATCTATCATCTTCCTGTTGGCTGTGGTTACGCTTCCTGCATTTTTCGGTTATAGTTTAACTGCCTCGGTAATGGATCAATCGCATAATTTATCAATCCCAGTTTTAATTGCTTTGTTGGTTTGCCTTATCCCAACAACCATTGGAGGTTTGCTAAGTGCCATTGGTATCAGCGGTATGGATCGATTGATTCAACGCAATGTAATTGCCACCAGCGGATGTGACATTGAAGCAGCAGGAGATGTTGATGTACTTTTGCTCGAAAAAACAGGCATCATCACGCTTGGAAACCGTATGGCTACTAACTTCGTTCCGGCAGAAAATGTAACGGTAGAAGAATTGGCAGATGCAGCACAACTTTCGTCACTTTCCGACGAAACGCCCGAAGAACGTTCTATCGTGATATTGGCAAAAGAAGAATTCAATATCCGAGGGCGTGATTACAAACTTGCATGCTACTTTTATTCCGTTTACAGCCTAGTTGCGCATGAGTGATGTTGATTTGAAAACATCCGAGGGAAAAGTGCACCAAATTCGCAAAGGTTCGTCACAAGCCATTCAAGCTTTTGTGGAAGAAAATAATGGTATCTATTCGCAAAAAGTCATTGATATAGTTTCTGATTTAGCACGTCAAGGAGCAACTCGTGGCACTGGCTTGGGACTTTCGATAGTGAAAGGATTTGTTGAAGCGCAAAGTGGTATTGTGTCAGTAGCTAATAACAAAAAGGGAGGAGCTGTATTCACTATTAAAATACCAACAAAATAAAATATATCTATCTAATATCTAACTTTTCCAAAGTTTTAAACTTTGGAAAAGGTTGTTGAAAAAGATAAAATCATTCCCCACTAAACCGATAACCAACTCCCGATTCGGTGATGAGTAATTTGGGTTTGGATGGATTATCTTCAATCTTTTTGCGAAGTTGAGCAATAAAAACTCTTAAATATTGAGTCTGATCCGTATATCCATATCCCCATATTTCTTGGAGGATATAAACATGGGTAAGTACTCTTCCCTCGTTTTTGGCTAACAGAGCTAACAAAGAAAATTCCGTTGTAGTCAGTTTTAAAATTTCTTTATTTTTGGTAGCCACATGTTTTGCCAGATCAATGGTCAGATTATCGAAAGCCATGGTTACTTCCTGCTGACGGACAGTCTGTTTGCTGGCTACTCTTATTCTCGCCTGAAGTTCACGATTGCGAAAAGGCTTGGTTAAATAATCATTGGCACCATTATCCAATGCCTTTACAATATCTTCTTCCGAACTTCGCACAGATAAAATTATATTCGGATTCGTATACCATTCGCGCAATTTTTTCAACACTTCCAAACCATCCATATCGGGCAAACCCAAATCAAGAATAAAAAGCATAGGATTCACAGAGGCAGCCAATAAAATCCCTTCTTTAGCTGTTTCAGCCTCACCACTTTATAACCGCTGGCAGTC
>JBBSCW010000089.1:0-10573 GCA_038249855.1 Bacteroidales bacterium | reverse complement strand
TGGAGTTTTAATGGTTTGTTGCGACCATTCATCCCATTTGTAAATATGCAAATCGGTACCGCAAATAGCAGTTTTAGAAATTTTAATCAACACATCGTTGATTCCCATGACAGGCATTGGTATATCTTCCATCCAAATTCCCCGTTCGGGACGTAATTTTACAAGTGCTTTCATATTTAAAATTTGTTATTTATCTTTATATCAGTTTTTTCAAACAAATAATTAGTCTTTAATCACTCTCATTTCCTTGCCAACTTTCACAAAAGCGGTGATACATTTGTCCAGCTCTTCAAATTTGTGAGCAGCCGAAATTTGAACACGAATACGTGCTTGATTTCTTGGGACAACTGGGAAAAAGAATCCAACTACATAAATACCTTCATCGAGCAATAATGCAGACATTTTTTGAGCCACATTAGCATCATATAGCATTACAGCACAAATAGCTGATTGTGTGGGCTTAATATCAAAACCAGCACTTTGCATTTTCTCAACAAAATAGCTGACATTTTCATGGAGTTTATCTTGCAAAACGGTAGAATTTTCGATCATATCAAACATTCGGATGCCAGCCGAAACAACCATTGGAGGAATGGAGTTTGAGAATAAATAAGGTCGTGAAACCTGACGTAGTAAATCGATAATTTCTTTTTTACCAGTGGTGAATCCGCCAATTGCGCCGCCAAAAGCTTTCCCAAGTGTGCCAGTTATGATTTCGATTTTTCCTTTTAAATCATAAAGTTCAGTAACTCCATGTCCAGTTTTCCCAACTACACCAGCCGAATGTGATTCATCCACCATGACCAAGGCATTGTACTTTTCAGCTAATTTATAAATCTTATCCAATGGAGCAACATTTCCATCCATCGAAAAGACACCATCCGTTACTATCAATCTAAATCGTTGTGATTGGGCTAATGTTAGTTGTGCTTCCAAATCCTCCATATTAGCATTTTCGTACCGATATCGTTGAGCTTTACACAGTCTTACTCCATCAATGATGGAAGCATGGTTCAAACTATCGGAAATAATGGCATCTTGTTCTGTTAGCAAAGGTTCAAAAACTCCCCCATTGGCATCGAAGCATGAAGCATACAATATGGCATCGTCCGTTCCAAAAAAACGAGAGATTGACGCTTCAAGTTCTTTGTGAATATCCTGTGTACCACAAATAAAACGCACCGAAGACATCCCGTAACCACGAGTATCCAAGGCGTTTTTGGCTGCCTGAATCAATTCAGAGTTATTAGAAAGACCCAAATAATTATTGGAACAAAAATTTAACACCTTGCCTCCATTCAGAGTACGAATTGATGTAGCTTGTGCTGAAATAATTGTTCTCTCATTCTTAAATAATCCTGCATCGCGGATATTGTCAAGTTCTGTTTCGAGATGTGATTTGAAATTTTGATACATAATATAATATTGCTTTAAATAAATGTATTTATCAGGTAAACAATGATTTAAGCCGATAGATTTTTTATTTTTTCGTCAATAAATCGACTCAAAGATCATATTGAAAACGCAGACAAGATACTATATATTAAGAGCATTTGCAAATAATTCGATATTTATTTTCGTTCAATTTGTAAATATTTATACAGTTTCCGTTAATATCAATTTGCACTTCAAGATACAAGAACAAACTTCATAAAACCAAAGACGGATATACCCACAAGTATGAGTAAATCCGTTTTTGATTTGTATAAAATTGAAACTAATTTCGTGTATGTTGAGTTTGTGTGGTCTAATCCGACAAACCGCATTAAGCGGTTGTGCGGTGAGTAGCGTTCATCTCGCCCAAACGGGATTGACGAATCGCATTTCATATGATAGCACAAAAGAGACTTAACATAATACTAGATTTGTAGTTAAATCAACTATTTCATTAATCTATAAATTCAAATCCTGTATAAGGAACCAAGGCCTTTGGAATGCGGATACCTTCAGGAGTTTGGTTGTTTTCGAGCAAAGCAGCCACGATGCGAGGTAATGCCATCGCACTACCGTTCAGTGTGTGAACCAATTGAGTTTTCTTGTCAGCCCCTTTGAAACGACATTTCAAACGATTGGCCTGATAATTTTCAAAATTAGAAACTGAACTCACTTCTAACCAACGCTCTTGTGCTGCTGAATATACTTCAAAATCGAATGTTAATGCTGAAGTGAAGCTCATATCGCCACCACAAAGCCTAAGAATACGCCAAGGTAATTCCAATTTTTCTACCAGAGTTTGGACATAATCAACCATTTGAGTTAAAGTTTCGTATGATTTGTCAGGATGTTGAATCTGTACAATTTCAACCTTGTCGAACTGATGCAAGCGATTCAATCCACGTACATCTTTTCCGTAAGAACCCGCTTCGCGACGGAAACAAGCGGAATAAGCAGTATTTTTGATTGGTAAATCTTTTTCGTCCAAAATCACATCCCGATAAATATTAGTCACTGGAACTTCGGCGGTTGGAATTAAATATAAATCGTCCACTGTACAATGATACATTTGACCTTCTTTATCAGGTAATTGTCCAGTGCCATAACCCGAAGCTGCATTTACCACATAAGGCGGTTGCACTTCGAGATAACCAGCTTCGTTTGCATTATCCAAGAAAAAATTAATCAAAGCACGTTGTAAACGAGCTCCTTTGCCTTTGTAAACAGGAAAACCTGCACCTGAAATCTTCACACCCAATTCAAAATCAATCAAGTCGTACTTTTTGGCCAAATCCCAATGAGGAACTGCTCCTTTGGGTAAATTAGGCATAAGACCACCAGTACGTTCTATCAAATTATCTTCCGCATGTTTTCCCGCAGGAACACTCTCGTGAGGCAAATTGGGAATTTGTACCAAAAGATTATTAAGCGAAAGTTCAATTTCCGATAGTTTATCATCGAGCAATTTGATACTGTCTTTAAGTTCAGTAGTTTTTTCTTTTGCAGCATCCGCCTCAGCTTGTTTACCTTGTTTGAAAAGCATTCCAATCTCTTTAGACAAATTATTCATTTCGGCTGCTTGATTGTCGAGCTGTGTCTGAGTTGATTTACGTAAAGTATCAAGCTCTACAACTTGGTTGATAATAAGTTCTCCGTCGAAATTTTTCTTGCCTAAGCGTTTAATAACATCAGCAGTATTCTCTGTGATATATTTGAGTGTTAACATGGATTTATTTACTATTTAAGTATTGACTATTTACTATTAAGGACGCCCAATATCTTGATTCTAATATCTTGAATCTAATATCTTGATTCTAACATCTTGAATCTAATATCTTGATTCTAACATCTTTCAATAAAAAAAATCTCCCGCAATTTTACACTACGGTAAAACGACAGGAGACTTTGTGCGTTTAAAATCTTACTAAACTTAGTTAGCTTCGATAGGTTCGATTGGTTTGATAGAAACGTAAGATTTATTATCTCTTTTCTTTCTGAATTCTACAGTACCGTCAATTAATGCAAATAAAGTATGGTCTTTACCGATACCTATGTTTTGACCTACACGGTGAACTGTGCCACGTTGACGAACGATGATATTACCTGCTTTTGCAAATTGACCACCAAATATCTTTACACCAAGTCGCTTGCTTTCCGATTCACGACCGTTTCTTGAGCTACCCGCCCCTTTCTTATGTGCCATTTTTTTCTAATTTTTGTCGGTTTAAATTAAGCTACTATTTCTTTAATCATTAATTCAGTAAAGTCTTGACGGTGACCGTTACGTTTGCGGTATCCTTTACGACGTTTTTTGTGAAAAACAATAACTTTCTCGCCACGAACGTGCGATAAAACTTCACAAACTACTTTTGCACCAGCAACAACAGGAGCACCTACAGTGATAACACCTTCATTGTCAATCAACAATACTTTGTCAAATTCAACCTGAGCACCTCTTTCGGCCTCATTCATACGATGGATAAACAGTCTTCTACCGGCCTCAACCTTAAACTGTTGTCCCAAAATTTCTACAATTGCGTACATTTATTTTATACAATTATTTATTACATCGGGAAGGTGAGATGCCGATTGGCAGTGCTTCTTTTATACCTTATCCGAAATGAGGGTGCAAATTTACGATTTTTATTCCAATCCACAAAGAAAGATTTTGATTTTTAGCGGAAAAATTGATTTCACACTTTTATGATATAAAAATGCTGCTGTAATTTATTAGTTTTAAACCCAATTAATGAAATAAATACCAAATCTGTGTTGTAAAAAAGGTTACTATCAGACCTAAAACAATAGGTAAAAAAGTGGAGACCAAAGTCCATTTAGCACTCTTTGTTTCTTTATAAATAGTCATAATAGTGGTAGAACAAGGATTGTGCAATAAACTAAACAGCATTAAATTAACTCCTGTAAGCAAGGTCCATCCTCCAGCATGAAGTATGTTCGCCGTTTCGTTTACAGAATCTAACTCAAACATAACTCCTGAGCCAGCACCAACGCCAGTCATTTTCACACTTATAACGGTAAGCATCAATATAGTTGGGATTACAATTTCGTTGGCAGGAATAGCAATAATATAAGCCAAAAGAATTACCCCATTCAATCCGAATATAAACGCAAAAGGATTAGACCATTGAACAAAATATTCAGAAAGACTTATACCATCAATATGAATATTGGCAACCAACCAAATTAGTATTCCGGCTGGAACGGCAAAAGTAACTGCTCGCCAAAGCACAATGAGAGTTCTATCAATCAATGAAGTATACAAAGTTTGTAGAATTTGTGGAGGACGATAAGGAGGCAATTCTAAACTAAATGATGAGGCTTCGCCTTTTAAAACAGTTTTACTCAATCCCCAAGAAACCAACAAGCTAAAAAAGATACCCAACAAAGCCACTCCCACAACAGCTCCAGCTGACACAATGCCAGCCAAACTTGCTGGAACAAGCGTACCAATAAATATAGAAGCTATCAGAATTTGCGTTGGCCAACGACCATTACAAAGCGAAAAATTATTGGTAATAATAGCAATTAATCTTTCACGAGGGCTGTCGATAACCCTAGCCGCTACCACACCAGCTGCATTACATCCAAAACCCATCGTCATGGTAAGTGCTTGTTTTCCATGTGCTCCAGCTTTGCGAAAAAGATTATCCATATTGAAAGCCACTCGCGGCAAATAACCAAAATCTTCCAACAAAGTAAATAATGGAAAAAATATAGCCATTGGTGGTAACATAACGGCAATAACCCAAGCCATAGCCATATACGCTCCATCGATTAATACACCATCGAGCCACCAAGGCATATTGATAGATGCAGCTAACCCCTTCAAGAGTGGATGACCATGCTCAATTAATAGTGCAGCCAATAACTTGGAAGGATAATTGGCTCCCGCTACTGTTAACCAAAAAACCAAGGCTAACATAAGGAACATCAATGGAAATCCCAACCATCTACTGGTAACTATTTTATCTATTTTCATGTCGAAACTATACGCTTCTTTATCGCCCAATTGCTTAACCGTTTTTTTGGCGATACGAGAGGCATCAGCATAAATCGACTCAATAATTGTATCGTGAAACTCAGTACCTAAATCCCATCTCGCTGAGCTGGCGGCTGACAATATATCTTCAGCTTTCGATTTTATATTTGCATTTTCCATATTGGTAATGACTAATTTTGAATAGTTAAATCTTCTTCGTGCAAATCACCAATTTCACCGGAACGAATGGCTTCAATAATATTATTATCACCTTCGAGCAACCGCATGGCCACCCAATTCACGTTTGGAAGTCCAGGGTAAGCTTCTAAAATTTTTGCCGAAAGCGATTCGATGGCATGATTCAATTGTTTTGAACGACTTTTGAGTTTTGGTGGCTTACAAATAAACTTTCCAGTGGCAACTTCTTCAATGGCTTGCAAAAGTTCGTTCATTCCTTCTTTTCTGCGAGCCGATGCTGGTATAACGGGAATTCCTAATTCCTTAGATAATGCTCTAACGTCTATTTCTAAGTTATTACGTTTGGCTTCATCCATTAAATTTAGACATAGAACAGCCCTATCGGTAAGTTCGAGTATTTGTAATACTAAGTTCAAATTGCGTTCTATGCGGGTAGCATCCACTACAATAACTGTTACGTCAGGTTGACCGAAAAGTATAAAATCGCGGGCAACTTCCTCATCGGTACTGGTAGAAAGTAAAGAATAAGTTCCAGGCAAATCTACGACTTTATATCTTTTCTCGTTGAATATAAATGCACCTTCTGCTCTTGAAACTGTTTTTCCTGGCCAGTTTCCAGTATGCTGACGCAAGCCTGTAAGATTATTAAAAACAGTACTTTTCCCTGTGTTGGGATTTCCAGCCATGGTAATTACGTAATCTACATTTTCGAGATCCAATCCGAGTTTCACGAGGTTGGCCTTATTATGAGCCGGACAAGTCTGACAATTATCTGATGTTTGCATAATCTTTCTAGTTTATCCGATTAATAAAAACAAAATCGGCATGTTGTTTCCTAATTCCAATAGTTGTACCCATTACCCTGTAACCCATCGGGTCGCCGGATGCACTTTTCATAATAGCTGAAATCTGACTGCCAGGAATAATACCTAAATCCATCAACCGCCTTCGCTGCTGTCCTCTACAATTGGGCGAAATCCCCACGACTTCTGCCTTATCACCAATCTTTAAATCAGATAACAAATCATGTTTTTCAACCTGAGTTAGGTCATTCGATACTATTTCAACTGTAATTTGACCAGCGAAAAGTGGAGTTAAAACACATTCTTCGCCATTGGCTACAAAAGTGATTTTTTTATCAGAAATATCAGTTACATAAACCTGCATTCCTACATATAAACCAAGTACAATCAATTGTTCGTAAATACTTTTAGGTTCATCTTCCAAATGTACAATGCGACACATATCGCCCTCATTCAAGGTTGTTAAACTGATTCCTTTTAAGTTAGGTAAATAGCCGTCAGCAGTCGGAATCGGATCACCGTGAGGATCGAACAAAGGATTTCCCATTTTTGCAGCGAGTTTTTCAGTTTCTTCCTCAGTAACCAAATGCTCAATTCTACAAGCTTCGTTGTGCCAATCGGCTGGTTCAACACTTGTCTGATCAGCTAAATAACGCTCCCAAATTCTATGGATTCTAACAATACGCAATGCGTACGATCGGCCAGCATCGGTCAAAGTTACCAATTGATTCTGCAAGTGAATCAACTCCATTGACAATAAGTCTTCGATTAAACGACTCGACTTATCGGTACTTATATTCAAATTTCCCGCAATACTATTCACATCGCAACTCATTTTATTGTATTCACAGTCGAATATGAATTTCAGAGAATCTTCCAACAAAACCCGTTTATTGTTTTTGCTGAATCTTGAAATAATAGCCAAGCCTCCCTTTTTTGGCCACAAAAACCAAAAGAATAGGAGGGCAGCAATAAATCCAATGATAAGATTTATTTGCGGTTGAATTAATAAAGTGGTTATCATTATTGTTTAATTTTATGTTGTAAATAATAACTGGAATTTGGGATTTATAATTTGGAATTTGGTAGAAAAACTTAGTATTTCCTTTTTATTGAATATAAATCTGTTCTTCTGTCTCTCAAATTCCTGACACTACCTAATTGATTTAATTCTCGCAACAAATCAATATCCACATCGGCTATCAAAATCATTTCGGTATTTGGCGTGGCTTCTGCTTTTACTCCATTGGTTGGAAACGAAAAATCACAAGGCGTAAACACCATGGATTGAGCATATTGAATATCCATATTATGTACTTTTGGCAAATTACCTACACTGCCAGTAATCGCCACATAACATTCATTTTCGATGGCCCTGGCTTGCGCACAACTTCTAATTCTTGAATATCCGTTTTGTGTATCTGTTAAGAATGGAACAAATAAAATATCAATTCCATCCTCTGCCAAAATCCGGCCAAGTTCTGGAAATTCTACATCATAGCAAATCAAAATTCCTATTTGTCCGCAGTCAGTATCAAAAGTTCGTATAGTATTACCACCTTGCATACCCCAAACCCTAGCTTCATCGGGAGTAATATGTAGCTTTTCAAATCTTTCTACTCCACCATCTCTCTTACATAAATAACCAGCATTGAATAGGTTATTGTCAATAACTTCAGGCATGCTACCGGTAATAATATTGATATTGTATGAGATGGCTAATTCTGCAAATCTATTTTTAATCTCCTCCGTATAACCTGCAAGCATCCTGATTGCTTCAGGTTCAGAAAGATGATTATAGGCAGACATTAAGGGTGCATTAAAAAACTCAGGAAATAAAGCAAAATCGGCTCTATAACCAGAAACAGCGTCTATAAAATACTCAGCTTGCTGCATCAATTCTTCAAAATCCTTATAAAGTCTCATTTGCCATTGGATTAAGCCAAGGCGGACAATGGATTTCTTTGTTGAAGCAGTATTCGTCTTCTTTTCGTAATAAACATTTTTCCATTCGAGGAGAACGGCGAACTCTTTGGATTCTTTATCGCCTTCGAGATAACCTTGTAGAATAGTTCTGGGATGAAAATCGTTGGATATCTGAAAGTTAAGTACTGGGTCATGAATTTCCTTATTACGCACCTTGTCAATATACTCACGCGGAGACATTTGGGATGAAAATTGATGGTAATTTGGAATGCGACCACCAAAAACAATACTTTCGAGATTTAACTTTTCACAGAGTTCTTTTCTATAATCGTATAACCTTCTACCGAGACGGAGTCCCCTAAATTTAGGTCGGATAAAAACATCAATCCCATATAATTTATTTCCTCTATCGGTATGCGTATTAAAAGTACCACCACCAGTTATCTGATTGTATGTGTGTTTGTTGTTAAATTTACTATAATCCACAATGATAGAAAGTGCACAGCCGGCCAATACATCGTCGACTTTAATACCAACCTGACCCTCTGGAAATTTTTTAATCAATGATAATATATTATTTCTACTCCAATATGAATCTTCCATATTGGGGTAAACTTCTATCATCGAGTTTTTAATCTCCTCGTAATCATCCATTGTCAGAAAAACTAATTCAATATTATGAATTGTATGTGTATCTTTTATTGTCTCCATTTTAATTTAAAAGCCCCCTAAATTCCCCGAAAGGGGGACTTTTAAGACCTTATTATTTTTATATTGTGAAAAATCAGAATAATATTTTCTGAATGTAATTTAAAAAATTCTCCCAAAATAAAATATGATGATTCTGCGAAAAAAAACTTGTAATTGAATAATCTCGCGTTCTTAATGTGTTATTTCTAATCTTTTTTCAATAGATTCTTTAATAATAGCATTGATAGTTTTGCCAGTGCTATCGGCCAAAATCGCTATCTTAGCATGTATATTGGCAGGTATCCTGACATTCAAAACGCCACTATAACTTTTACGTGGTTTAATGCCATTGTTATGACAATAGTCCAGATAATCATCAATTGCAGTTTTAAAATCATCATATAATTCTACAGCCGTTGTTCCTTCGTAGGTAATTGCATTCTGAGGCATTCCCATTACTTTTCCGAATAAACAATTGTCATCTTTACTAAATTCTATCGTTCCAAAGTATCCTTTATATTCTAATTTATCCATTGTCCTCAATTTTTAATAAATCCATTTTCTATAAGAAACTCCAATATTTGTTTCATCAAGTAGCCCTTAATCATATTTGATGGGTGCGGTTTGTACACAGAATAAGTAAAATTATCTTTACAGAACAATGTACGTGAACCCGAAGTTTTACCTTTATTATCGACCAGAAATCCAAATACAGCGAATAATTTAACTAATTCTTCCCAAGTAAAATCTTTGGGCTCTTTTTTGAATCGCTCTAATAACTTATCTTTTGTACCCATACTTCAATTTACGCTACAAATGTAACTATTTTAGTTACACAATATATTATTTTTATGAAACTATTTATCAAAACCAATAGTTTTAACAATAACTTAGAAGCACACTAAGTTCCAAAGAAGAAAGTTTAATTGTAAATAAAACCAATACGCGGCTCACCTCAGTTTATTATCTTTTAAACAACACTTTAAAAGCTTCCTCCACTTTTTTCACCTTAACTAATTCTATATTCATTTTTGCAATATTGATACTATTGAGGTTGATGTCAGGAATTATCATTTTCTTGAAACCTAATTTTTCGGCTTCGAGTATGCGTTGTTCTATGCGGTTGATAGGTCTGATTTCGCCGGAAAGTCCCACTTCGCCTGCCATACATATATGTTTCTCGATGGCTAAATCGACATTGGAAGATAAAATAGCCGAAATAACCGATAAATCGAGGGCTGGATCATTGATTTTCAGACCGCCAGCCAAATTTAGAAATACATCTTTTTGAGCCAATTTAAAACCAGCACGCTTCTCGAGAACTGCCAATAACATATTCAAACGACGAAGATCAAAACCTGTGCTTGAACGCTGAGGAGTACCATAAGCCGCAGAACTCACTAATGCCTGAGTTTCTATCAAAAAAGGACGAACACCCTCAATAGCTGAGGCAATGGCAACGCCACTTAAACCCTCGTGATTCTGTGATAGCAATAATTCGGAAGGATTACTTACTTCTCGA
>JBBSCW010000088.1:0-10641 GCA_038249855.1 Bacteroidales bacterium | reverse complement strand
CGAAATAAATCCCGAAGATATACCTGAAGAATTCCAGGAATTTGGCGTATTAGCGGGACTGAAATTCCAACAACATTTAGAACATCTTGCCTTTTTAAATAATGGCGGACAAGGACAAACTGCTCCTGCACAACGATTGAATGACTTCGTAAGAGGAAAAGTTTCATCGGATTTACCAGATTGTTCATATTTACCAGGTCTTATTTCATCGCCTATGCACTTTTGGTTACCCGAATTTATTTCAACTCGACTTCGCGAAGGATTTAAGAAATTCGATAAGAAAATGCATGGATATTTGACTAACGATGCAGTTGTAGTAGGCGTTGAAACACGTTCGTCAGCAGCCGTTCGCATTCCTCGCAATCCAGAAACAGGTCAACACCCACAAATCACAGGACTTTTTCCAGCAGGCGAAGGATCAGGATATTCTGGTGGCATAAGTTCGTCGGCCATTGATGGCGAAAATGCTGCTTTGGCAGTGTGTCGGTGGATGGATGAAAAAGGCTGAGGAAAAGGTAAAGGCAAAGAGATTTACAATTTGACTATTGACTATTTACAATTTAAGAGAGGAAAAGTTATTAAATCAATAAAATAATTTGCCATTATCACGAAACGAATTACTCTTCAAAAAAACAACACGAAACTAATAACCTAAAACTTTTCAAATCCCAAACCCTTCAAATCCCAAACTCTATAAATTATTCTTTACACATGCGCAATAAAAAAACTTCCGCCCCCGCACCTGCCAAAGGCACACAACTTAGGATAACTGAAAATATAGAATTAATGACTTTCCTATTGGCTAAAATGGGTGGGATGAGTAGGAACTCTATCAAATCATTATTGGCTCATCGGCAAGTGATGGTGAATAATAAAGTCTGCACCCAATTTAATCAAGCCTTACAGCCTAATGATAGTATTTTCATCAGTAGCAGCAGGGGAAACAGTGAATTGCAGCATCCGAAACTGAAAATATTATTCGAGGATCAATTCCTGATTGTGGTTGAAAAGAAAGAAGGACTGTTGACAGTAAGTACTGGAAATGCTGAGGAAACAACGGCTTTCTCTATTTTAAAGAATCACGTTAAGAAAGGCTCCACACAGAACAGAATTTATGTGGTGCATCGACTCGATAGGGAAACTTCGGGTATTTTGGTGTTTGCCAAGACCAAAGAAATTCAACTCGCCATGCAAGAACATTGGCACGAAGTAGTTACACGCAGGGTATATGTTGCTTTGGTGGAAGGAAAAGTTGAAAAAGCGTCAGATAGTATTATTACCTGGTTAACCGAAAACGAAAAATCACTTAAAATTCATTCGAGTGTAGTCGATAATGGCGGACAGCAGGCCGTTACACATTATCGGACAATAAAATCGAACGACAATTTCTCTCTACTCGAAGTAGAACTAGAAACTGGACGTAAAAACCAGATTCGTGTTCACTTGCAAGGCTTAGGACATCCCATTGTGGGCGATAAGAAATACGGATCTACATCAGCAGTGTTGGGAAGAGTCGGATTACATGCTCGTATCTTGGCTTTTATCCATCCTATGTCCATGGAAGAAGTTAGTTTTGAAACCAGCGTACCCAAAAACTTCCTGAATATCTTTCATTGAAATTCATTTCCTAAAGTCTCACTTCGGGGGCTAGTTGTCAAACTAATGGATTTATAATCTCTCGCTATTAAGTGTTTGAAATTAACAAGTTTGAATTCTCAGCTTACATATTATCTTTTTGAGTATTATTAATAATTGAGTAAGGGACAACCAGCTTTCTAACCACTTGTTGATATGCGTCTTAAGCGACTTGGAAGCCGTTTGTCCCCTGTTTTTTTATTATTTATCTTGACAATACAATCATATAAATTATTTCCTCATCATACTTATTCATGTGTGTTTTATATAATTCCTATTTCAAAAAGTTTATTCAACTTCCCAAATGTTCGTTGTCGGCTTTTATTTTCAGGACATTGGCAATGAATAAAATTAGTTTATGTATGGAGATAGTTTATGTTATCGGAAAAATGTAAAAACAAACCTCAATTTTTATGAAATCCGTATTTAATCTCGCTGCAATGACATTCTATTTATCTGAATATATAGATTTTACAAACTTATTATTCATCAGATATTGAAAACTCTTCTCCACACTTATCAATGGTTTGTAATTGTAATTTTCAACTTCTACCACTATATATTTTACTCCGGCAGTAGCAGTATTAGCAAAAATAGCATCGAAGCCAACCATGCCACTTTGTCCAAGTTCTTTGTTGTCCTTAATATGAAGAATCACGAAACGACCAGGATAAGCATTGAAGTAATCTACTGGACTTTTAGCTCCACGCACGACCCAATAAACATCCATCTCGAAAAATACTTTAGCCGGATCAGTGTTTTTTAGCATATAATCATACATGGTTTTGCCTTCAATTTTAGCGAACTCAAAATCGTGATTATGATAACCGAAGCGTAGTCCGACAGCATTACATTTTTCACCAATCTTATTGAAATAATCACAATAAACTTGTAGATCAGAAAGCGTTTTAGGCGAAGGCATCCAAGGCATCACTATATATTTTATTCCAGCTGTTTTGTGTGCAGCAATCGCCGTATCCCACCAGTTCCATATTTCGTCCCAATTCGTTTTTGAAATATCCTCAGCAAGAGCTTTGCCAACATGTGATGAAAGTGGCAGCATTCCACGGCTTTCAATTTCATGTTTATACTCTTTGGGTGACATTCCGTAAAATTTCCCATCGTTATAACTGGCGGCTTCTACGCCTTTAAATCCAATGCGAGCTACCTCATTGAGTGTTTTGCTAAAATCAAGTTTTATGTCGTCTCTTACTGAATATAATTGTAAGTACAATTCTTTTTTAGTAGGAGATTTCGCCATAACTGTAATTGTGAAAAGAAATAAACAAGCGAAACATAAAATTTTACTGGCAAACGAATGAGACTGAAATCGGGCTTTTTTTAGCCTACATGATAATTTTGTCATGAGATTCTATTTGAAATTAATTATTTATTAAAAAAAATTACTCTTTCCAACTGGAAATTAATAAAACATGAAACGCAAAGCAATGAATTTAATATTCGGCTTTGCGTTTCGTTTAAGAGCATCAAAAGTATTGCTAAATATCCTGACGATTTTAGTTTAACACTTTGATTTTTATATTTCTAAACCACACATCGTCGCCATGATCTTGCAAGCCAATAAAACCTTCTTTATTCTCACCACCGGTATTGATAAAGTTTTCCCAGCCTTTAAACTTGCTTTTTTCAACCATATTTTTCCAATCGTCTGTCCACAAATGATATTCAACAACATTTTCGCCATTCTGACCGTGCACGACAGTGCCTTTAAATACGATAATACCGCCTGTATTCCATTCGCCAAAAGGTTTTGAATTTTGTGGTACAGCTGGAATAAGGTCGTAAAGTGATGCAGACTGACGGTTACCATCAACCCCTAATTTGGCATCCAAATGATTCACATTGTCCAAAATTTGGTATTCTGGTGACGATTTATAGATAGGATCGCCCTCAATTTCTTGCGACAAATAGAAAACTCCACTGTTTCCGCCTTTGGACACTTTCCATTCAAAAGTAAGTTCGAAGTTTTTAAATTTGCGGTCGAAAATAATATCGCCTCCATCTTTTCCTCCAGCCTCACCTTGCCCTGAACCGTTTATTTTTATAGCTCCATCATCAATAGTCCAAGCTGTAGGCATGTCTGTACGCCCATATCCGCGCCAACCGTCTAAACTTGTTCCATCAAAAAGTGTAATCCATTCTTCTTGATTTTGAACAGTTGTTTTTTCTGTTTCAGATTCCTTTTTAGAAGCATTTGTACATGAACTGTAACTCATAGTTCCTAGTATTAATAATAAATAAAATAATTTTCTCATACTGATATTTTTTAAAAATTAATAAATAATTGAATAATCAAATTTACATCACAATTTGTGTGCTTTAGAATTCAAAAGTGGTCTATTTGAATCCTAATTAAGGCATGGAAGGAAGTTTCCAACCATCCCGATAATTATGTTTTATCAACTGTTCGGCAAACTCTTTTGCATTCAAAGGATTTGTCATAGTTTTGTTGAAAGTAGGATGTCCATCAGTGATTTTAAATCCATCTTTTTCCATAAACTGAATGTTGGCATTATCTGGAATATTTGTGAATTTCATATTTTTACCATCCCATAGCAATTCCTGATTAAGTGATTGTAATCTAACTCCTAAAACGCCCATAACCACCATTTCATTAAATGGTCCAGCTTCAGAAAATGGCGATGCAGTTTCGATACGGGAGTCAGAATCTTCCTTGCTAGCACGCACCCAATCCATTTCGTGTGATTCTTTTACAATTCTCACCTTGTTTGGGACTTCAGGTTTTCTGCCCGATACTAGCCAAGGATTAACACTGTAACAACCACAAATAAGAGTATCTTTTGTACCATGGAAAATTACACCACCACCTGAATCGTTCAAATCTTTGCCTGCTGGCACACCTGCTGGACGAGGTGGCTGTAATCCTCCGTCGTACCAATAAACTTCAACTTCGGGCATTGCTACTCGAGGCATATTGTCGCGTGCTGGGAAGGTGTATTTTACCATTTCAGCATTCGGCGCACAGTCGGCTAAGAGAACAGTAGAACTACCTTGTACTTTGGTAGGATAACCCAATTGTAGGCCTTTAAAGACAGGATGTAAGATATGACATGCCATGTCGCCAAGAGCTCCAGTACCGAAATCCCACCATCCACGGAAATTCCAAGGGGTATAAATATGATTAAAAGGACGCATAGGAGCTGGCCCGATAAACGAATCCCAATTCATGGTGGAGGGTATTTTGTCTATAGTTGCAGGGCGAGGTAAGCCTTGCGGCCAAATAGGACGATCGGTAAATGCTTCTACCTTTGTTACTTCGCCAATTTCGCCATTCCAAATCCAGTTGCAAACCGTACGAACCCCTTCTTCGGATGCACCCTGATTCCCCATTTGGGTAGCAACTTGGTACTTTTTAGCCAAATTTGTTAGTAAGCGCGACTCGTAAACAGTATGGGTTAGCGGTTTTTCCACATACACATTCTTTCCCATTGTAATGGCTTCAGCAGCAATAATAGCATGTGTATGATCGGCAGTAGCCACAACCACACCATCAATACTTTTGCCGAGTTCGTCATACATTTTGCGATAGTCATTGTACTTCTTCGCATTTGGGAAATGTTTAAAAACTCGATCACTGTATTTCCAGTCTACATCGCAAAGTCCGATAATATTCTGACTTTCCATACCTTTGAGTACAGAAAATCCTCTACCACCTACTCCTACTCCTACGATATTCAGTTTATCACTTGGCGCTACATGACCAAAATTTTTACCCAATACCGAAGAAGGCACAACCGTTAGTCCGATTGCAGCCATCGAACCGGCTTTGAGAAACTTTCTTCTTGACATTTCTGTTGACATAAATAATAATTTGAGATTAATATATAGTAAATCAGTAAATATATTCAAGTTTTCAAACATTCAGCTTAACCTATGAAACTACATAGTTTAACCAGCAAATCAACCTTTAGTGATCAGTCTTTTTTCACTATCCCAATACATGGTTCGCCCCTCTAAATAAGCGCGTGTTCCCATATGCGAAGTTATTGCTTCCTGAAAAGCCTCTTCTATTCCACAAGAAGTTTTCTTATCCTGACGGATACATTCAATCCACTCACGCAAATGTAAAAATGTGGTGTTATATCGTTTTCCTTGCACATACGAAAATAGCAATCCCCTTTCGGCAAAATACTTCTCGGTAGGCGACGAAAGTGCATCTATGCTTTTGCCCGATGCATAACTATAAAAAGTTTCACCAGGAGTTATCAGTCCGTTTTCTATTTTATCTTTGTATTTGAGTGAAGCAGGGTCTACAATTACATTCAATTTTCCACCAAGCTCGATGGTAGCATCAGTTCCCATAATTTTACGTGAACGCTCATATTGACTTGCCAAGGTGGCTGTATAAAGTAGACTCATGTTCCGGTCGGGAAACTCGAAAGAAGATTGTAAAACATCCGGTACCGTTCGTCCATCCTTGAAAAAATATACTCCACCCGAGGCACTTGCCGAAGCAGGAATTCCAAGGTTCATTATGTGATTCATGGCATCGTACTCATGTGTAAATAAGTCGCCTGTGAGTCCAGTGCTATAATCCCACCAGCAACGCCAGCGAAAAAACCTTTCGAGACTGAATTTATCACGAGCCTCGGGACCAATATATTTAGCAAGTCCGGCAGAAGTCATATAATTCATATACTCCTTTATGCGTTGAGGATGACCTTCGAATTGCTTCCAATCGATAGTTTTTGGATTGGCTTCTGGATGAATGGGATATACCCATGCACCATTCGGATCATTGCGGTTAGTACTCACTTCCATTAGAGTCACTTTGCCAATTTGACCTTTTGCTATCATCTGTTTCGCCCGATGATTTATCTCTATTTGTCGACCCTGATGACCAAGTTGAAAAACGATATTGCTATTTTTTAGGGCTTGTTCTACCAAATAAGTTTCAGGTACAGTCCATGTTAGAGGTTTTTCCACATACACATGCTTTCCGGCATTTACAGCATCAATCACCATAGTACCATGCCAATGGTCGGGAGTTGCAATAATCACAGCGTCAATTTCGGATGAGGCCAAAAGTTCTTGATAATGCTTGTAAATAACTGGCATTTTTTTAAACTTGGCACCCTTGCCCTCTCTTTTTACATTGGCTCCAGCCAAAACAGCATTCTTGGCGAAAACTTCAAAAACATCGCATACCGCAACTATTTCCACATTTAAATCATCTTGTTCTATGAAATCTTTGTAACGCGTGTTGTCAGCGTCTTTTTTAGATTCCTCTTTCAGTTTGCTTACATTTTCAGGTGTAGAAAAACCCAATGCTTCCATGAGATATGAGCCCCGACCTCCACAACCAATAATACCGATGCGAATTGTTTTTCCATCGGATTGAACTTTCATCGAAGCTGGTTCATCCTCTAAATCAAAAATACTGCCCGCAAGATGGTTTTTATTCTCAACCGATTTCTTTTTATATACCCCATAAGCCATTGCACCAAGCACGGGCAAAGTGGCAAGTGTTTTAAGGGCATTCCTGCGCCCTTCCGAATGAGTTTTATCCGTTTTATCTTGATTAGGTACGTTCTCTTGTTTTTTTTCTGACATTATAATAGGAGATATGCTGTGTTAATTTTTTTTCTGATTTTTCCTTAAAAACTACTCTATCCAAACCAATATGTTTTGAACTTGGAAAAAGTTGTAAAACCACAACTGCACAAAGTATAATAAGGTTTTTATCGACCCAAAGATACGAGCCCTCGGGAGGCAACATATAATTGATGCCTATAAGTGGGGGATGAGATAAATAGTAGAAGGTTAGCAAAACAATAGCACCAAAGCCTGCGGTACGAGCAAGAAGTCCCAGAATAAGAAAGAGTCCGATTAAAATTAATCCGTAAATATTGATGAAATCAACTGCGGATATGAATTTTTGATCAGTTAGTAAATCGAAAAAAGGTGCGAACCAACCTTTTGAATCTTTCAAATAACCAAATGAAGTCCAATTGGGGTTTAGAAGTTTTATCAACCCTTCATAAAGGAAATACCATCCAATGAGGGTACGAAGGGTTACTAATGCGAGGAGTTGCGTGCGAGTATAAGTTTGTTGGTATACTTTGTCTTTCATAATGTGATTAAATCAAGGTTGCGAATTTTCTTAATATGATTTTAAAAATCATACCAGCCAAAAAAGTGGCTGACAGTTAAAAATTATTCGATTACAAAGATAATCAAAATTCATATTCAGCAAAATGAATTTCAATTTTTTAATTAACAGTTAATAAAAGTAATGGTACGAATGTCACATTTAAATAAAATCAATGGTATTTTACATTGACTTCTAGGGTAGATAGTTCTCTATCTTCATTATTCAAGGTGTTGACGTTAGGTTGATTAGATACTGGAGATTAGAGCCTGTCTAATTTATCTTAAATGACTTCTTGTACAATCTCCCTTGCCGAGCATTTCTTTGTACCAATCTCTTTTCGACTTGTGCCATAAATTCAAAATTCTTCAATCCCCAAGTCGGAGCAATTACAAAGCCAGGAGGCGATTGTGAAACCATCCGTTCTATGGCTATATCAGGTCGCAATAGTTCAATAAAGTCTATTACTAAATCGATATATTCATCGGCACTGTACAGCTTGAACCACTCAGGATTTTCAGCATACTGACGAGCCATCTTGGTGTTTTTTACCAATTGCAGTTGATGTAGCTTGATTGCTGTCAGTGGTAATTCTGATATTTTGCGGGCATGACTGAGTATCGTATGTCGAGTTTCGTGAGGCAAACCAAGTATCAGGTGAGCTCCTGTTCGTATCCCTTTTCCAGCCGTCTTAATAATAGCTTCCTCAGCCTCTTCGTAACTGTGTCCTCGGTTAATAAATTCCAAGGTGCGGTTGTCGGTCGATTCGATTCCATACTCGACCATCACATAGTATTTCTTGGACAAATCGGCTAAATAATCAAGTATTTCATCGTTCACACAATCTGGTCGTGTACCAATAACCAAGCCCGCCACTTTAGGATGATCCAATGCCTCTTCGTAAAGTGATTTGAGTGTTTCTAGCGTATCGTAAGTATTAGTATAGGACTGAAAATAGGCCAAATATATTTGACCTGCGTATTTATGCTTGAAAAAATCAATTCCTTCTTCTATCTGCAGTCGAATACTTTTAGTAGGTTTACAATACTCAGGACTGAATGATTGGTTATTACAATAAGTACAACCCCCAACTCCCTTCCGCCCATCCCGGTTTGGACAAGTAAAACCAGCATTAATTGATATTTTCTGTACCCGCTCGCTAAATTCAGATTTCATAACCTGATTGTAATTCAAATATCGGTCGGCGTTATTTTCTATTTTTATCATGGGTTCGTTCAGTGTTTTGTGTTTAGCGTTCCGCGTTTAGTTTGTCTTGTCCTGAAATTTGAAGAGTCCTCAAAAGTCGGGATGTCAAGTACTCCATTTGAAATTTGAAAGGTTTTTTGCTTCGTATTATTAGCACATTGGCAAATTATTTTATTGGCATATTATCCTCGCCGTCTACTAGTATCTTCGTCTACTTGTTTTCAATTTCGCCTTTGCCTCAGCCTTCTTGTTTTCTAACTCTTCCTCTTTTCACCGTCACCAAATAAATCCCCACCAAAACAATGGCAGCACCGCTTATTTCACGAAATGTAAGCACTTCACCCAAGATGGGCAGCGAGAATAAGGCTGTAAAAATAGTCTGACTCAACAAGCTAACCGATGCAACAGTAGGTTTAATATGTCCTAAGGCTTGATTGATAGCTAACCAACCAGCCACTTGGGGAATAAGACCAAGAATGACGAGTGAAATCCATGTTTTAGAACTAAATCCTGTCAGTGGCGTATTTGTTACTAGACATATGACGCCCAGAACCACCGTACTCGAAATCATGGAAATAGTTGTAAATGAAAATGTATCGAGCTTACTCCGACCTTTGCGAACGGTAAGCAAATAAGCTCCGTAAAAAACACTGGCAATGATCGCCAATATATTTCCTAAGGTTAAGGTCGAGCTCGAAATTTCTTTGATACCGATGATGATGGCTACCCCTAATATGGAGATTATTGTACCTATCCAGAATATTTTATTCGGTTTTTCTTTCAGGAAAATCAAAGCTCCTAAACCTACCCAAACTGGTGCTAAATTTGCCAAAAGTGTTGAGATAGTTGCCTTCGAAAGCATGATAGAAGTATTCCACAAAGCAATATCGCAAGCAAAAAGGGCTCCACAAATCAAGGCAATTTTAACTTCGTACCAGTTGGTAATGGGCTTTTTAAAGTACAACCAAACAGGCAAAATAAACAGCGTACCGAAAAGCATTCTGTAAAATCCAGACCCAAAACCGCTTATATCAGCCAATTTCACAAGTATAGCCGACCACGAGATACACACAATCCCAAACAATAACAACAGATAATGTATCCAAGTCCGCTCCTTCTGCATCTTATTCATTTTTGAATTTTATTAGCTTGTGCAAAAGTAAACTAATAATTGCAAATCACCACAAACGAGAAGACATATTCACATTTTAGTACACCTACATAATTACCTTTCCACAGTAGACAGAAAAACACTTCTTCACATTTTTATAATCCTACAAAAAATTACTTCTCAAATAACTGAATACTTTTTCATGTTTATATTTCTATATAGCATCAAATTCATTGTAAATTGATTGAATGGTTGTAGATGATTTGAATCAATTATTGTTAAATCAATTTTACAAGTGCTTGATAGTCAGCAATAAATATTCGAGCTAATTTAAAATAATTTTTTTATGTAAAATTTATGTAAAAAAATTTTGTAATGTCAATTGAATGCCCTAAATTTATAGCACAATTAATAATCATCATAAACAAACAATTCTAATACTTAAAGTTATGACGAAAACGATAACATTCAACGAATTACGTAAGGTAAAGGATTCTCTCCCAAGTGGTAGTATGACCAAGATCGCAGAAGAACTTGGTCTGGAAAAAGAAACAGT
>JBBSCW010000087.1:0-10652 GCA_038249855.1 Bacteroidales bacterium | reverse complement strand
GCAAAAATATTCATCAGCAAAATAGCCAACATCATACCTTCGGGATAACCCGGATTAAGCACACGAATTACAATAGCAAGTACACCTACTAATGCACCGAAAATCCATTTGCCGGTTTCAGTACGTGCCGAAGTTACAGGGTCGGTAGCCATAAATACAGCGCCAAATGCAAAACCACCAAATACCATGTGATTGTACCAAGGGAAATGTGCAGCAGCTGTGTCAGGACCTATCAGGTTGAAAATGTATGCCATAATAGCGCCACCTGCAAATACTGAGAACATTGTTTTCCAACTTCCAACACGAGTTACTAGCAATATAAAAGCACCTATAAGTATTGCCAAAGTTGAAGTTTCACCTACCGAACCGGGAATTAAACCAAAAAAGCCGTCGAGAAAACCAATAGGATTCCCAGTGGTTCCCACAAGTTGAGGTTGAGAAGTTAGTGCAGTGGCTACTTGCCCGAGTGGAGTTGCACCAGCATAAGCATCTACCACTGTTCCGCTGCCTAAACCAAAGGTCGTAGCAGTGCGAACCCAAACTATATCGCCCGACATAAAGGTAGGGTAAGCAAAGAATAGGAAAGCACGAGTTACCAAGGCTACGTTGAAAATATTCATTCCGGTTCCACCAAAAACTTCTTTTGCAAAAATTACAGCAAAAGCAGTAGCAACTGCTACCATCCAAAGTGGAGTATCAATAGGAACAATCAATGGAATCAAAAAACCTGAAACCAAGAAACCTTCCTGAATTTCATGTCCCTTTATTTGAGCTACAACAAATTCAATTCCCAGACCAACGCCATAAGAAACCACGATTAATGGCAGTACGGCTAATAATCCAAAACTAAAAGTTGACCAAAAATCAACATTTTGACCAATAGCAATATAGTGTTGATAACCAACGTTGTACATGCCAAATAGCAAAGCGGGAACCAAAGCGATTATTACCATAATCATGGTACGTTTTGAGTCGATGGCATCATGTATATGCGTTCCACGTTTCGATGTAGTATTTGGAACAAACAAAAATGTTTCAAAACCATCGAAAACTGAATGGAACTTTTCAAGTTTACCGCCCTTTTCAAAGTTCGGTTTCACCTTATCTACTAATTTTCTTAATGCATTCATATCTAATTACTTCCCTGAATCAGGGTTTGGTTGTTTATTCGATTTCTTTCTTCATATTATCCAGTGCGTCGCGTACAATGGCTTGCAAAGGAAGTTTGGAGGTATCTACAAATTCGCAAAGAGCTACATCTTCTGGTGCAATTTCATAAGCACCAAGTGCTTCCATTTTGTCGATATTGCCTGTGATCATCGATTTTATCAAGAATTCAGGTAATATGTCCATAGGCAAAACTTTGTCGTATTCGCCCGACATGATAATGGCACGTTCGCCACCCATAACACGAGCATCAAACTCAAAATTCTTTTTGCCGAAAAATTTTTGAAGAATGCCACTGAAATAAGTTCCGCTCACACTGAATCTATTGAAGCGAGGCATTGCCCATCCAACTAATTCATGTACGTCTTTACCTTCTTTAATTACAGTTATCTGTGTAGCGTAAGGATCGATACATCCTTTTGTTGATTGTTGGTTTCCGCTGAGTACATTTCCGCTGATGTAGCGATGTTCGATACCCATGGTTACATTGCCCTTGATTAAAGTTGAAATTTCAGTACCAAAAATAGTTTTTACATAATGTGGTTTCACAACTTCGGGACCTGTAATAGCAACGATGCGGGTTAAATCAACTTTTCCTTGGCTGAATAAACGACCGATAAATACTAAATCTTCTGCGTTTAAAGTCCAAACAACTTCGCCTTTGTTTACTGGATTTACATGATTAATCTGAATTCCAACGTTTCCAATTGGATGAGGTCCTTCATAGGTAGTAATTTCAACATTTTTAATATTGGCAAAAGTTGAATCACCGTTTTTAATACCCAATTGTACTTTTAATCCTGTAAGTTTAACTAATGCATCGATACCAGCCTGGAAATCATTCATCTGACCCGCCAACACAAAATTATAATTTGGAGCGAGCGGTGCAGAATCGAAACCAGAAACGAAAATCGCTTTGGGAGTTTTGTCAGGATTGGCAATTATATCATATGGACGTTGTTTGATATAAGTCCAAAGTCCCGATTGTAATAGTAATTGTTTAATTCCGTCGGCAGAAAGTTTGTCGATGGAGGTAGTTTGAAAACTTTCGTACGTATATTTATTGTCGTTTTGAACAACAATACTTAGTACTTTACGTCTTTCACCACGATTTACAGCTAAAACTTTACCGCTTACGGGCGAAACAAAATTCATTGCTTCGAAGTTCTTGTCGCAAAAAACAGCAGTGCCGGCTTTAACTTCATCTCCTTCTTTTACCAGCACTTTAGGCGTGATACCGTGGTATTGATCCGGAACGATGGCGATGGTTTCAGAAATTAGGGTTTTACCCATCATATCTTCAGCCTTACCGCTAATCAGGATATCCAAACCGCGTTTTGTTTTAATCAGGTTGGCCATATTATATTTGTAAAATTTGATAACTAATTTTTTTGTTTTGTCCTTTTCATTAATTCTGTCAGATCAAAATTATTGGAGAAAAGCTGACATTTTACCTAACACTCATATATAAAGTTACTTGATTAAAATGACTTTCGATTGTGAGTCTTTTCAGAAAAACGATGCAAAAGTACAACTTTTTCATTGTATTACAACTATAATTAATGAAATATTTCGCTAATAAGATTTATGGTGAAATTGAGCTTGGTAACTATATGAATTTGTATTGATTACAAAAAGTTTGAGTACAACTATTTACTTATAGATTTTTGAGTTTTTAAAAATTTGGCTCTAAAAATGTACTCAATTTAAAGCGTTTGGAGTAATCTGTAATTGAATGGGAACTCTATACTATTTATTCAAAATGCTCGTTATTTCATTGCGATATAATGATATGAATACAATCTGGCAACATTTATATATATTTGTAGCCCCTTAAATCCCCCGAGGGGGAGTTAAAGGCAAGTTCTGTATTTATCCAGTAAAATTTAAACTTATAATTTTTATATCTAATCGAATTAAATAATCCTAAATTAAATTGAAATGAGCAATCGATTAATCCTACTTTGCTTTACATTTTTATCCATAACAACTCAGGCTCAAAAAGTGTTTAGGACTGAGATTTTTGATTCCAACATCAAAACTTTACAGGTAAAGGTGAACGATGAGAAATTTCTATTGCCTATCATAGAGCTTAATGGTTCTGATGTAATAAGTGTGGACTTTGATGAAATGTCCCACGAATCACATGCTTACAGTTATAAAATTCTACATTGCAACGCCGATTGGACTTTATCCGATTTGTCGACTAACGAATATCTTTCTGGCTTTACCACAGCAACTATTACGGACTATAATTTGTCGCAGTTAACTACATTTTTGTACACGCATTACCGTTTCAAGTTGCCTAATTACGACATAAATTTTAAAATTTCGGGGAATTATTTGCTGTCAATTTATGAGGATAATCAAGCGGATAAGCCAGTTGCTCAGGTCTGTTACTCCATAGTTGAACCCAAGGTGAAGATTGAGGCTAATGTCAGAGCGAATACCGATACTGAGTTGAATGGTAGGTTGCAACAAGTAGACTTTGATGTAATACTGAATGGATATCGAGTGAAGGATGTTAATCAAGAATTTAAGTTAGTTGTTCGACAAAACAATCGCTTTGATAATGAGGTTCGGAATATTAGCCCAAGTTCTATTTTGGATTCTAAAATATCTTACGCAAATAATATAGCATTGATATTTGAGGGTGGCAATGAATATCATCGGTTTGACATATCATCGGTTTATGCCGCGAGCGAGGGTGTGGCCGAAATACGGTACGCACAACCACATTATGAAGCCTATTTGCTTCAAAACAAAGTGAATACTTCCAAAAGCTATCAACATGATTTTGATGTGAATGGTAAGTTTTTGATTAATTTTCAGGAATCGGTAGACAATAGCAATTACGAAGCCGACTATATGAATGTTCATTTTATGTTGCCCATGAAACAGCCATTTTTCGACGGACAATTATATTTAGGTGGTGAGTTCAACTATAATTTATTGAATGATAATTCCCGACTTCAATATGATTTCAATGGTGGTGGATATTACAAAACTATGCTGTTAAAACAAGGTGGTTATAATTTTCAGTATTGGTTTGTGCCCAAAGGAAATAGAAAAGCCTTAACGGAAAGGGTGGATGGTAGCTTCTGGCAAACGGGTAACGAATATACAATTTATGTCTACCATCGTCCATGGGGCGAACGCTACGATAGGTTGGTAGGAGTGAAGAGTTTCAATTAAAATAAACCGAGGGGAAAATCCTAGTGTTATGTTAATTACATTTTGGTGCTATCATTTGAAATACGTCAAACCGCTTTAAGTGCATTAAAAAACAGGACTACAAAGCACAACTTTGAATAACACATAGTTCAATGTATTATTCAAAGTTTTAATTTTATCACTTGTAAGGTGCCTTTTATCAGAGACTGAATTACGAAACTATTAATTTGTGACCTTTGCCATGTATATTGACAATATTAATGTTTTCGTCGCCACTTAGCAATTTACGTAGCTTACAAATGTATACATCCATGCTCCTAGATGTACGATAATTGTCTTCCCCCCAAATAGTATTCAGAATATATTTCCTTTCTAAGAATGCGTTTGTATTTGCAATCAGCAATACCAATAGGTACGATTCTTTACCAGTTAGTTTTACAGATTTTTCTTTTGAAATGAGGAGTCGTTTATCAATATCGAATTTATACGATCCGATTGTGTACGAAGGAACATTCATCAATGCCTTTAGATTATCATTTAATCCAAGTAAAACGAGTTTTTCGGTTTCAATTTTCATTTTTTAATTGATTAAAAAGTTATATAATTTGAAAGTTTTTATATTCCAAAAATGTCAAATAATTCAATTTTGAAACTCTTATTATTAATTAAAACATTTATGTTAAAAGATAGTTCATTGAAATATTGAAAATAATTGTTTTTTTAGCAATTATAATTTATAACTGTACATTGAGTCTCTAACTTAAATAAATATATAACGGCATAAGTTACAGTCAGACTGATAATTACAAATAATCTACTTGGTTGTGTAAAAGTTTCAACATTATAATTTATTTTTATCGTAAATAGATTTTTTACCTTTATTCCTGATTTGGATTTATACTAAACTATGATTTCTCTCAAAGAACGGCTTTCTCCTCAAGGCTTTTTATAGACTTTTCTTGATTTTAGCATTCGATTCATAGCGTTTAAACATTTTAGATTTTTATATTGTTGAACATTTTTTTGATACTAGTTGTTATTTGTAAATAACATAAAAAATATCACAAATAACTTACACTTATTAATCATTTGCCTAGTATTTTCATCAAATTGCTTATTAATTTAAAAAACTTATGAAAAAAATTAAAAACGTACTTCCCGTCTTTTTAGTCATTTTCACTTTGTTGTTCTTAGTGCGCTGTACCATTGCCGAAGACATTCAACAATTGAAAAATAGTGTAGATAGCCTTCAGATTATTGTAGGCACCCCAGAGTTTAATACTTTAGTGCATCTTGAATTTGTTGATGCTAAAAGTAAAGCTTATTTATCAGATAAATCAATTAGTGTTAGTGTTTCAGGAAAAGATGCTGCAATGGTATTTAACAATATTGGTGAGAAGAAATCTAAATATGAGGCTAAACTTGGTATTTTAGATTTAATTCTTGACCCGAGTCAGATTGATTCTGTTAAGATAAAAACTACTCCTGTAGAATATGATGTAACGATAAAAGCTGCAGGTTATTCAGATGTTACTAAAAAGATATATTTCAACAACACTAAAAGACAGACTATCAATATCCCTTTGATAAATTTGACTGATGCTCCCACAGGTGTTAAAGTGGATATAAAAACCAATTTTGTTGCTACTGGCGTTGATGGTAAAACCACACAAAAGGCAATTATAACCTTAGATGCCGGTAAACAGTTAGTTGAAATTCCAGCTGGAGTAGTTCTCAAAGACAAAGATGGTAATAAAATTACTGGTCCTATTAGTTCACAAATAATTTTCTTTGATCCTATGTCGCCAGCTGCTCAAGAAGCCATCCCTGGAGGATTAGCAGTTCAAGCTGTATTACCTGGTGGTGCAACTGGTGATGTTGAATTTGTATCTGCAGGTATGTATTTTGTAAGCTTGAAGGCAGGTGACAAAGAAGTTAAGTCTTTCGAAGGTGGTGGAATTCGTTTAAGAACAGTAGTTTCTCCTACTTTAATAAATCCAAATACAGGTAATCCAGTGAAAGTCAATGATGTAATTGAGATGTGGAGTATTGAAGAAGGTACCGGAAAGTGGATATATGAAAAAACTGATACAATACGTAGTGTAAATGGCGAATTAGTGTTAGAAGAAACAGTTAAACATTTAAGTGGCTGGAATTGGGATTTCCATTACCAATCATGTTATTATGGTCCTAAGTTTGTTTTTAGTGGTATTACAAATAAATTTTATGTAAATTTGAGTACGAATTTCGCAACAATATATGGAAATTCATCAACTTCATATATTGATCCAACTAATTCTAGTATGTACTCTTATTACAATAATTTTATCCAATTATATAATACTCCAAAAAACAGACCTGCAAAATTCACGTTTGCTAATTCTAGTTATAATGTTGGAATGAATTTGAGCTTTTCACCCTCCTCTATTGATATCAGTAATATGTGTGATGGAAAAACATATAATATAGTGGTAACTAATAACACTGTTACAAAAGAGATTGTAACTGTAAATCTAGATTTATCAGCTTCATCGGCCACCAACAACTTACTAGTGATTAAACCCAACTTGCCTTTCTATTTTGCATTAAATAATACTGGTTGGATTCCTGCTACTTTAAAAAATGGAAAAGCTTCGTTCCCTGTGGAAGTAAATAAAGATTATGATTTGGCCTTTTTACTAGGCAATACAAGTGGAAAAGGTAATTTAAAAGTGGTTAGTCAAGGATCTAATTATGTGGTAACATTTACTCCACAAATTAGCTTTAATTCAACGGCAACTAGCAACCCCATAAGTTTTACTGTTCCCAAAACATCTACTAATAGTGTTGATATCAAGTATACAGCAATAGTTTCTGATGAAATTTTAAACTTATTCAAATAAAGATTTATGAAAAAAATATTGTATACAATCATAATACTTGCTATTTCATTCAATCTTATTGCACAAGACGATGTAGTAGGTGGTAAAAACTTCGCTACTGCTCTCGGAATAAGTGGTTCAACCAATGGGATAGGGGCTAATATAACAGTTGGTCTTACCAAGAGTTTCGACCTCAGGTTAGGATATGAAAAATTAGATTGGACAATTCCTACTCTAACTCTTGCTCAAGACGATTTCACTTTTGATGTAGCTCCAAAATTTAAAAATGGGGGTTTTTCAGCCATTGTAGATTGGCATTTTATAAGGAAAATGTACTTAGCCGGTGGGCTTTATTTTAGTCGGTTTGGTTTAACTGCTAATTTAAAGTCGGCAGATCCAATAAAAATTGGAGATATCACTTATAGCCCCGATGACATGGGTCAATTGACTTTGGCTCTTAAACCTAAAAATACGGTAGCACCCTATTTGGCTTTAGGATTTGGAACTAATATTGCCCGTTTCAAACATATAGGATTTAGCTTTGAGATAGGTGCTTATCATACTGGTTCTTATGTGGTGGATTTGGATGGCACTAAGTTTTTCGAAGCCAATGGTGATCCTGCTAGTCAAACGTCTATTGCAAAACTAAACGATACTTTGAATGGTTTCTCCTGGAGTGGAATTGTACCAGTGCTTAAAATCGGAATTTCATATCGCTTGTTCAATGGCTTGAATTTGAAAAACTAATCAGCTGAAATGAGCGTTTACAAACCGCTTAATCCAACTTGAAAGTATTAAAAAAAACCGTTAGCACTTAAATGCTAACGGTCTTTTTGTATGAATTTCTCAGCTTTACTTTACGATAAATACCGGTTTTGCTACAGTTTGACCTTGATTCTCAATTTTCAAAATATAGGTTCCACATTCTATCTCATGTACATTTAGCCTTGGCTCGGTTGATTCTTTGATAAATCGACCATCGACAGTATACAATTTTAATTTAGCATTTCCAGTTAAGCCCTTCACTTGAATTATATCCTTGGCTGGGTTTGGATAAATACTTATTGATGAGATTGTTTGATTATGAATGCCTAAAATTGGTTTACTGTATAGCAATAGATTATCTAACAGAATTTCCGTATTTTTACTGAAGCTATAAGAATTTTTACGAATAATGTTGATTCCTGTAAGTTGATAATCTTTTGATTTAATTTGTGATTCAACATTTAATTCATGAAATTCCCAACCGACAAAATTAAGATTACATAAACTAATGTTTTTCTGTTCAGCACCTGACGAAAATTGAAGTTGAATTTCGCTGCCACTTAAATCGCCAAACAAATGCAAGCCCAATACTTTTTGTTCACTGAGTGCGATAGGGTTAATAAACTTATAACATACTTTTGAATTCAAATCATTGAGTGTAGAACTCAATTTTACCGAATTTGAACCAAATAAATTAGTAGAACTCAATGACACCGAATTATTTGTACTGTTTATACTTTCGGATGGATTGTAGGTTAAATTCAAGGTTTCAAAAGTTTCTACTATCGGTTGATTACTAACCTGAGCATTGACAGCCTTAAAGTTAATTACGATTGGCTCAGTTACTTTCATCCCTATTTCGTCAACTACATCTCCGTCAATTACAAGTTTGTACGTTTTTCCCTCCACCAAATTATTAGTAAGTGAAAAATACGAAGAACCGTAAGGACTTGATATTGTATTGTTAACAATAGATCGTATGTTTTTTATCATTAAATTATTGTTTTCATCAAATACCTTAATGGCTGTCTGCAAATTAGATGTATTCAGCTTTTTATCAAATATCAACCTGAATTGTGCTGTACTATAATGCATTCCATTATTTCCATCGTAGGGATTACTGGCTATCAACGCCAAACGATTCCGGCTTTTAGTTAAAAATTGGAAGCTAAAATCTTCTATCATACCTAAATTGTCAGGATGTTTTGCTGTTTTTGAGAGTTTTACGGTATAAACAGTCGATTTTTCCAACGGTTTGTTGGGTGTAAAACGTAAACGATAATTGGTATCCTCATAAGTAATTTTTCCCTCCACAAAAGGAGTTATAGAGAATGCATTTGTTGTTGAAGTTTCGTCCATGTCCCAATTGAAGTTGAGCACGATATCAGTAGAGGCATCGACACTGTCGGTTAGATTTTTCATTGGACTGTATGAAACTACTTGAGGTGCTGTGTTTCGCACTCTATTTAAGTCGAAAAACAGATAAGAATGATTATTTGCAGTAACTATAATTTCTTTAGTTTGGGCGTAATATCCGGCCATTTCAGCTTTCACATGATAGGTGCCAGGATTTAGGTTTTTGAAAACATAAACACCATTTTGCAACTGATCAACGGTATAAGTTTCATTTGTTTCAATCAAAGTTAGTTTAGCTCCATTTAATGGCAGCATCTGATCGCTACCTGCAAATTTATTATAACTTGACTCTAATTTAATACGGCTATCACGCACCATGCCGCTCACATTTCCGGTGGGAATTGTGCCTCCATTATAGTAAGTACAAAACGATTTGTAAAAGTTCCAAGCCTCTAACCACTTGTATTCCATATTCATAAGTCGGTATGTTTCTGGTATATAATCGTGCATCGAACCCTCAGAAATTACTCCTGGAACTGTCAGTCCACGTAACACACCATAGCCATCGGGCCAGGTCATAGCTGTTCTGGCAAAAGTCTTGTCGCCGGCAACATTGTAACCCGACGACCAAGTATTCAGTTTATTTGCATAAAGATTTTTAGCTATTTCGGTACTTATGGCTCTACTTTTATCGGATAACAACTTTTGAGCTGGGTTATTTGGATTATAAGTGTTATAAATATTAGTGTCGGTCAAGTCGGCTCCGTAATGTATCATCAATACATGGTTGGCAACACCACTACCGGCATTACTATGTATTGCAAGCATGAAATCCGAATTAGCCTGATTTGCCATTGCAATTATTTGTGAAAGCGGTAAATCATCGGCAGTAGTATTGGTTGTTCTGGTCATTATCACCGTGGCTCCGGCCGCTTGGAGCATGGTTCGCAGTTGCAATCCTTTGTCCAAATTACTTTGAGATTCCCAGAAACCATTTTGCTCGCCCGATTTATAAGGTGCTATGACCACATTTCGGTCATCGCTGTCGTAGCCGCCATGTCCGGGATTTACACAAATCTTCACTCCCGTTAGATTTTGAGCACCGAGTATCAGGGTATACGCAAAAAGGCAGAGTAGTATTATTTTCAGTTTCATTTTCTACAATAAGTTATCAATAAATATTATTAATTTGTTCCTTGGGGTTGATTTTCATTTAATTAAATTTTAACTTGTATCCTTATTTTTGTACCCATTTAATTATTTAATAGCAATTTCAGTAATTTTTATTTCCCCATTCAAAGTGCTATATGCAATTTTTGACCCGATTTT
>JBBSCW010000086.1:0-10693 GCA_038249855.1 Bacteroidales bacterium | reverse complement strand
TCGTCCATTTCGCGATTGAAGTCTGTTTTGAATTTTTCCCAATCGGTCTGATTTCCTTGTTTGTAGTTCTCCATATTTTCTTTCAATTTGGCATTCTTCAATTCCAACTCGTTCAATTTCTTATCATAATTGTCGCGTGTGACTTTGTTTTGAGCATTTGTTTTTGCCTTTAAATCAGCTATTTTCACTTCGTTTGCTTTCAGCTTTAGTTCTGATTCCATTTTGTACTTTGTGTACTCGTTGGTTGAATCAATTATGGACTGATTTAATTTAGCAGTTGCTTCATCCACTTTTTCTTGAGCAGCTTCTACTTTCTCAGCTTGTTGTGTTGGAGAGGGTTTACAGCTAATCATTCCGGCAGTAATAATACATGCCAATACGGACATTTTGAAATACTTAGTTTTCATTTTTTGATTTGATTTTAATTTGAATTAATACTCTTTGTTCCTATTTTAGATTGCTATTATCCAGCTGATTTATAACCGAATTACTAGGGTATAAAGGTGATGAGTTTTATCTGTAAATTTGTTACATAATATTTTGAAAGAGTTGCATCATTCACAGATTTATAAAGATTAAATGTTAACTAGTGTTCTGTTAAGTGGAATTTGTCAGTTTTAATCCTACAAACCGGCTTTGAGCGGTTGTTCGGTGAGTAGCGTTCAACCGCTTAAAGCGGTTCGACGCATTTCATATTTTAGCGACAAAGCATGATTAACACAAAACTAGTTAATTCTTTTATGTAGAATAAGGCGTTTGCAGAGCCATTTTTCTTTACACTATCAAATTCTGTTATAATTTTAAAGTATATACTTTCTCTTTGTAAGTACATGCAAACTTGTAACAATAAATTAAAACATTAAATAAAATGTTCTTTTGTTTAATGGTCGGAATTTTAATCTACCTTTGATGAAATATACTCTACACAATGGCAACTTCAAAAAAAGACAAAATCAAACCACCTGCTACCCCGCAGTTTTTTCCAATAGTAGGAATTGGTGCATCGGCAGGAGGACTCGATGCTTTCAAACGACTGCTGAATGCCATACCTGAGGATTCGGGCATGGCTTATGTGCTTGTTCAACATCTCGATCCATCGCACGAAAGTATGCTGCCCGAGATACTCTCGCGTGAAACAAAACTTCCTGTGCATGAAATCACCGATGATATTCATCTTGCGCCCAATCACATCTACATTATTCCCTCCAATAAAATGCTTACGTCCACCGATGGTGTGCTTAAACTCACTGCTCGGGATAAAAAAATCCTCAATCTATCCATTGATATTTTTTTTACTTCACTGGCCAATGTGCATAAAGAGTTTGCTATTGGAGTACTCTTATCGGGTACAGGCAGTGATGGTACGCTCGGATTAAAATCCATCAAAGAGCATGGTGGTATCAGCATTGCACAGAATCAAGAATCGGCAGCTTATGACAGTATGCCACAAAGTGCCATCATTGCAGGTGTAGTTGATTTTATTCTGGCACCTGAAGATATCCCTGCACAACTTTCACAAATTATCAGTTCTTATAATACTAATCTTGCATTCAAAACCGAAGAAGAATTACCCAAAGCCGAAGAAGATATTTTTAAACAAATTCTTACGGTTCTTAGGCAGCGAAGTTGCGTTGATTTTACCTACTACAAACAACCCACTTTTTATCGGCGAATTGCCCGCCGGATAGCCATTGCCAAAAAGAAGGATTTGGCTGATTATCTTAAATTTCTAAGATCGGATAAAGCTGAACAAGACGCTCTTTTTTTAGATGTGCTTATTCCTGTAACTTCTTTTTTTCGCGATCCGAAAACTTTTCAAGCTTTGAACGATTTGGTATTCCCAACATTGTTTAAAAATAAATTGGATGACGAACCCATACGCATTTGGGTTGCAGGCTGCTCTACTGGGGAAGAAGCCTTTTCGATTGCTATTGCCCTGCATGAATATTTGAGAGAAAAAGCATCCTATACTAAAATACAGGTTTTTGCTTCTGATATTTCGGAAGTTGCTATTAAAAAAGCACGGGCAGGAATTTACAGCAAGGCCGATGTACATATGCTTACCGACATCCAACTCAAAAAATATTTCATCAGAAAAGATGGAAGTTATGAAGTAGGCAAACTGATCAGGGATATGTGTGTGTTCGCTCCACATAATTTTCTGAAAGATCCGCCCTTTGCAAAAATGGATTTGATAAGTTGCCGCAATGTACTGATCTACATGGATGCTTTTTTGCAGCGTAAAGCACTCACTGCATTTCATTACGCGTTGAAGGAAAATGGCTTTTTATTGCTCGGAAAATCTGAAAGTATAAGTCCTGCAGCTGAATTGTTTGGTTTATGCAATACGCACGAAAAAATATACTCACGGAAACCCGTTCCTGGCCGATTTATACATCTAGTAAACGAACACAAAGAAGAAGCTTTACCCAAAAAAGATACAATACCAATCAAAAAGGAGCTTGTTTATACTGATTTCAGAAAAAGTGCAGAAGCCATTCTGCTTTCAAAGTTTACCCCAGCAAGCGTTGTAGTCAATGAGCAAATGGACATTGTTCATATTCATGGCGTCATTACCCCATTTCTGGAAGCGCCTCAGGGAAAGCCCTCTTTCAATTTGTTGAAAATGGCTCGTGAGGGATTGGCTTTTGAATTGCGCAATGCCTTGCATAAAGCTAAAACGAGTGAATCGTCGGTTATAAAAGAAAATATTCCAGTTAAAATAAGTTCTCATCTGAATGACAAAGAAGGAAAAGGAGAGCATTATCTGGTGAAAATTGAAATTATTCCACTTGCTAATACGGTTGAACCACATTACTTAATCCTGTTCACAAGAGCAGCAATTTCCAAGACTGAACTCGATTCGGAAACCGATGGGAATCAGCAAAATAGCATAGAAGCACAGCAGTTCAATCAACAATTGGCAAAAGAACTGGCACAAACCCGTGAAGATATGCGCAGCATTACCGAAGATATGGAAGCTGCCAATGAAGAATTGCAAAGTGCCAATGAAGAATTGCAAAGCAGCAATGAGGAGATGCAAAGTCTGAACGAAGAAATGGAAACTTCTAAAGAAGAGCTGCAATCGACCAACGAAGAATTAATTATCGTCAACCAGGAGTTAATAGATAAGCAGGAACAACTCAATGCAGCACGTATTTATTCCGAAAGCATAGTCTTCACCATTCGTGATCCGCTGATAGTGCTGGATAAAAACCTGCGCATCAAAACGGCTAACGATTCATTCTACAACAAATTTAATGCAATAAAAGAAGAAATAGATGGCAAACTGTTTTATGAAATACAAGATAAGTTGTGGAATAATCGTGCTGTCAGATCGCTTCTAGGGAAGATACTTCCGAATAAAGTACGGTTGACTGACTATGAAATCAGCCTTAAAATACCTTTAAACGGTGTCCGTGTGCTCTTACTGAATGCGCTCAAAATTGCGACAGAAAAGAAGGATGAACATTTAATTCTGCTTTCTATCGAGGATATTACCGAACGAAAACTGATCAGAGCTGAATTAATTTCGGAAAAGAATAAAGCCGAGGAAGCTACCAGAGTGGCGAAAGAAGCATTGAAAGCAAAGCAGAAATTCTTATCGAACATGAGTCATGAAATCCGCACGCCCATGAACGCCATTGTCGGATTTACAAACGTATTGTTGAAAACAGATTTTAACGTTGAGCAAAATAAATATTTACAGGCCATCAAAACGAGTAGTGATGTACTTATTGCACTCATTAATGACATCCTAGATCTTTCCAAAGTGGACTCTGGAAAAATGACTTATGAACGACTTCCGTTTGATTTGAATTCGGCCATTTCTACTGTTTTTCTTTTGTTTGAACTAAAAATACAGGAAAAAGGGATTCAATTTATCCAAGAATACGACAAACGCATCCCGGCAGTGTTGCTAGGTGATTCCTTGCGATTGCGTCAGATTCTTATAAACTTGCTCGGTAATGCGTTGAAATATACAGACAAAGGAACCATTTCAGTAAAAATACGTGTGTTGGAAGAAAATGATGAAACAGTCACTTTGAATTTTGCTATTTCCGATACGGGTATAGGAATAGCAGAAGTACACTTGGATGACATTTTTAAAAGCTTTCAACAGGCTAGCACTCATACTTCCAGACTTTTCGGCGGCACAGGATTGGGACTTACCATAGTGAAACATTTGGTGGAACAACAAGGAGGAACTATCCAAGTGAAAAGCAAGGTGAATGAAGGTTCTACGTTCACTGTTACTATGACTTTCCAAAAAACAAATGTTAAAATAAAATCAGTATCTCAAAGTAAGAAATCAGTAACTGAAATAAAAAACATTAAAGTATTAGTAGCCGAAGATATGCCTATGAATCAATTACTTATTCGGACGATTTTAAATGATTTCGGGTTTGAATGTGATGTTGCTAGCGATGGTAAACTTGCAATCGAAATGTTACAGGCAAAACCCTACGATATTGTATTGATGGATTTGCATATGCCCGAAATGGATGGGTATGAAGCAACAGATTTCATTCGTAAGGATATAAAATCAACTATACCTATCATTGCACTGACAGCCGATGTAATCAATTTGAATCACACGAAATGTAAAACCCTCGGTATGAATGACTTTATAGCTAAACCGATTGACGAAAAGTTGTTGTTCCAAAAAATAGTCAATTTATTAAGACTGTCAGAACACAACACTTAACGAAATACCTCCTGCATAGGTTTTCAGCAAAAACTCTTTTTGTGTATGTTCGGTTGAAAAATTTGATTCTGACTTATATTTGCGGTTATAGTTCTTATAATCTTTTATCAACCGGGTAGGTTGTGTCCAAACTTGAGTTTCTGTAACAACAGTATTGAGCAAAAAATTACTCACACCATCCCAGACCGAACGCTTATAAGCTAGCCATGTAACTAGGCCACTCCCTAAATTAACAGCTCCATTCAGGGCGTGAATCTTCCACGAGCGTCCCGCTCTTTCTTTCGAAGCATTGCTTGAAAGCAATGCTTCGGCTATTCTGAGTTTTTCCGATAATTCCTGAGCATTTGATTCTGGCAATTGAGCAATAAGTTGAGCATCTTTTCCTGTGTTTAAGGGTGTCAACAATTGAAAACCTGCCCCCAATAAAGTAGTAACTCCTCCCAAAGCCATGTCTTGTCGGGTAGATAAGTCTTTGCTTAAGAGTAAAACCGTGCCTTGTGCAATAGTGGCAGCACTGTACGCTCCTAACCAACCAAACCACCATGTGTTTACTGACTTTTTAGACTGATTAAGCACATTTTCAATATTTTGAATGCGTTCTTTGATTAGTTCGTCTGAAATGGAATCTTGGGCAAATAGTGGAGTTGTGAAAGGAATAAACATTCCAATTAACCAAATAACAAGAAATAGTTTTTTCATAATCGACTCATTTTAAGCAAGAACTTAGAGTAAAACCAACTTTATTATTTCTTAGTCATAAATGGTGATTCTTTAAGCTGAGTAGAAAGTATTAATATCAACACTGATAAAACAATCATTACTTCCAGTGGAAAAGTCATCGATTTACTAACAGGATCTTTAAAGCTATCCATACCGAAGATAAAGGCAATTCCCGAAATCTGACCGGCAAGAATCAATAATCCATTGGAAGTGCCTTCAGAAGCAGGATAAGTAATTTCGGCGCCATACTGAAATCCAATGGGTCCTGCACTGAGTAAGAAAAAGCCAAGTATAAATCCAGAGGTTAATAAAACCTGATAATTATAAGCAAAAGTTACTCCGATTAGTCCAACTATACATCCCATCAAAGCTATCATGATAAACAATTTTCTTTTTTGAAATTTGTCCGATAGCATGGGTAGTATCAAAGCACCGAGAATTCCACCCATTATCATTATTCCTCCAACATAACCTGCATCTTCAGCCGTAAAGCCACGTGGGCGAACAATATCTTCTATCCAAGTAGTTACACTGTTGAAAATCCCTAATCCTACGAAGAAAATTAGAAACAACCAATAGAAATTCTTATTCTGAAGCGTATCTTTCAGACCGTCCCACACCAATGAGCGCGCCTCTTGATCTGAACTACAGGGAGCAGTTCGTGGACGTTCTTTGGCAAAAAGTAAAAATATCAATGCAGCTGCAATCGCAATCACCCCATACCAATAAAGCATTTCAGCAATTCCAACACTATGTGCTAAATAAGGCGTTAACAACATGCCTGCTAAAATTCCAATATACATGGCTAATGTTCCTAGACCGGCTGCCGTAGCCCGTTCGGACATGGGAAACCATCGTGCAGCCAATTTAGTAATCGCATTGAGCAGAAAAGGTTGACCGACCGCTATTCCAATTTGTGCTACCAATAATAAGTCGTAATTCGTCGCAACAATTCCTCGCATCATCCCAAAAACACCTGTCAATACCGCACCAATCCCTACGCCAATTTTAATTCCGTAAGTATCGATTATCCACGACGCAGGAATTGAAACAAAAACAAAAACAATCATAAAACACATGGAGAGCATCCCAATCTGTATATCGGAGACACCGTAATACTGAACTGAATCGGCTGTAATTGGGGCAAAAGTTATCCAAAGCAGTTGATTGACAATAACAATAAACATATATACTGCGAGCATTATCCAGCGATATCGGTAAAGCTTAAAAGTGGTTGATTCCATATTGTTATAACTATATTTGTGTATTAGAAAAGCAGTTTTTACAAACTTGTTGACAACAAAAATACAATTTTAATCTAAATATGCTGCATTTTTCAAAAATATGTAGCAATTATCTTATTTCAAAAAATTGGAAAGTACAAAATAATGAAATGAAATTTAATCGAGACAACCTTATCATTTTACAAACTCTAACTTAGTTTAATCTGACATTATTTTTGAAAACCATGATTCCTAGACATTATTGTCGAATAAAAAAAACTGTCTTCAAATTTTACTTTGCGACAGTCTTTCTTCATTAAAATTATTCTTTAATTCTACTTTAGCAATTTAAAATTTCGACCCCCAAACCCCCAGACCTCACCCCAGCCCTCTCCAAAAATAGAGAGGGAGGAAGATGGGCTTTAAGACGCAGTTTGTGTAAATCTGAATTGCCTAAATCGACTCCTAATTTCACTCTTAAGCCCCCATTTGAGGGTTTGGGGGTCAATATAGAATTTGTTTCTTTTATTTTAGTAAAGTAGAATTAATGTGCTAGAAATTAGAACGGATATCCAATGGCAATATTCAATACAAGATTCTGAGATCTCCAATCGGAATCAGTAAAGTCTATTGTATTAATCACCCATCGGTCACTTTCGGGCAACCACGGTTTACGTAAAGGCATAGCCAAATCGAAACGAAGCACGAAGAAGGAGACATCCACACGTAAACCAAGCCCTGCACCCACGGCCAGTTCATTCATAAAGCTGGAAAACTTAAAAGGAGTTCCTATATTTGCTGGATTTGATTTTTGCAGCCAAACATTACCAGCATCCACGAACAAAGCACCTTTAAAAAACTTATAAATACCGAAGCGGTATTCTGCATTCATTTCCAATTTAATGTCACCACCTAGTTGTAAAAAGCTATTTACATTGGTGTTTTGCAAATGCGTTCCTGGGCCGAGTGAATTAATCTGAAAAGCCCTTATACTATTTGGGCCGCCGCTAAAAAACTGCTTTGAATAAGGCAGTATGGAGGAGTTTCCGTAGGAGTTGGCCATTCCTGTAAATAAACGGACAGCCAATTTGTTTTTATCAGGAAAATCGTAATAAACACGGCCTTCCAGACTTAGTTTGGCATACTGCGAATAAACTGAACCTAAAATTTTAGACGGATTATCCACTGAAGGCTTTTCGCCACCAATGATTTTTGCCAACGAGAAAATATTGCCTGCCGTCTCTGCCCTGCCCTGAAAATAGTACTGTAGCTTTTTTACAGTAAGCAATTGCCCGTTATAGGTATACGTATAATTTGCAGCCCCTATAAATTGCTCTTCATAACTTCTTTTCAGAAATGGATTGGCTTCCAACAAGTCATTAAAAGTTTCCGATTTATTACCAATGGTGCTGTAACTGATATTAACCGGATTAAATTCCTGTTCTTGTTTCACATTATCTTTCCATTTATATCCATAAATAAATTGAAAAGTATTGATATCAAAATATTTGACTTTCTTCTGATAATTATATGAAATTAAAAAACGAGTTTTGGGAATATACATACTACTCGTACGAAGTGGAAACGGAACCAGAAAGCGTGGAAAAATAAGTTCGGCTTGTGGATTCCAAGAGTAAGAATATAGATTATTGTTTTTAGCCAGTTGTCCCTCAAAAGAACCTGACATGGATACATTCAACAATTCAGCTCCCTTAAAAGTATTCCTGTCCAACAAACTAAAATTCATGCGTGGACCGCTATAATCATTGGATTTAGTAACCATATCAAGCTCGGCCTGAAAAGTATATTTCAGCATTGGGGTCATTAAAATGCTAGCATCTAAATAACCTGTTGCAGTGGTATCGCTGTCCGAAAATTTCATCTGTACAAACTTGAAACTTCCCAACGACATCAAGCGGTTCAGCGTAATGGTATGATTTTCTCTGGAATAAACTTCATTTTTCTTTAGATAAACTGAGCGTAAAATTACTTTTGGCTTAATTCTCATCCAAGCTTCCCTTCCAACAAATATATTTTTTTCATATACAAAAGAGTGCCTAATACTGTCGGTAGCACCTTCTCTAAGCGAGTAATTCTGATTAATAATCACTTTATTAATGCGATAGGCAATCAGGGAATTTTCGGGAATACTGTCCTTTAAAGTCAATTTCAATGAAATGCTGTGGTCAACAACTGAAGTATCGGCTTTAAAAAGCAAATAATCGGGATTGAAATAGAAATAGCCTTTGTTTTTTAATAAAGCATCGATTCGTACTCGTTCATTTTTCAACACATCCAGATTATAATTATCGCCAGTTTTTATGAATGATTCTTTTTTCTCTGCAATTATTGCAGAACTTATACTATCATCCCGAATGTCATAAATAAGGTCGCTTACCTTATAAGGGTTATGAACGAAAGTAGTATAAATAATACTTTCAGTACGTTTCTTTTCAATTATTTTATAGGAAGTGATACTGTTGAAAATCCCGAGATTAAATAACTTTGCATCAATAATAGATGCTGTCGCTTGTGGCTTCACCTGATTCATCAATACGGGTGGAGTACCTTGTTTTTTTATCCATCTGCCCAATTTTGTTGATGGATTCTCGCCTGGCATCATATACAACATCAATTGTGGACGCATTCCGAAAAAACTCTTGTTGGGTTCAGGTCGAAGAACTTCTTTTGCAGCGGATTTAATCATTTTTTTATTGACACGTTCACTCGACTCAAGTTTCACTTCTGCACCTGTATAAAGCTTTTCGCCTTCTGACAAATAAGATAAGCCGGAACAGGAGGAGAGGAAAAAAAGAAGAAAAAAGAAAAAAAAGCCCCTAACCCCTAAAGGGGAAGAAGAGTTACCCCCAACCCCTAAAGGGGAGTTGGAATTAGCTTTGTTATATATGTTTGATCTTATTTTCATTTCTCTTTTTTTATAAAAGTAAAACATGCTTAGTTCCCCTTCAGGGGCTAGGGGTTCTTATTCCCCTTTAGGGGTTAGGGGCGTTTCGTTTTCTTTGCCTTTGCCTTCGCCTCTGCCTGAGTGTTATCTTCTGCCTTTTCCTATTCATTTAGGGGTTAGAGGCGTTTTTGTTTTCTTTGCCTTAGCCTCCGCCTCTGCCTTTTTCCTATATTTGCTCTTCACCCATCTATTAAAATCCTTCACAAACATCACTCCTGCACCTGTTTCCACCACTTGTCCTTCGATGGCACCTTCGTATTGATTGTGTCTAAAACCTTTCAAACGGTAGCTACCATCCTTTGTCAGTTTGTATTCTACTGAAACATCACCTGCAATATCACTGATTGAATTTTGTTTTGCTGATTCACCTTCCACATCCACTTTTCCTCCCACTTCCACTGATAATCGTTCACCAAAAAGCTGTTTTTTTAGCCCAATTTCTACTTGCGTTCTTCCCTGAGCTTGTCCTGTTTGGTAATCGTTGTACGATTGAATATCGAAGTTCATTTCCATACCTGGAATAACCTTTGAACTTAACTTGTTTAACTGAGCTGATAAAAAATTACTTACTGTGGAACGAACCAATGATTCTGTTCCTCCCGATTCCGACTGTAAAGGATTTTCCTGAACAAACCTACCCAATACCAGCAAAGCAAAAACCTGTTTGTTCAATGCTGATGGATCTTCATTCAATAAAACTAACTTTTGATTGACTGCTCCGCCTAAAATACCTTTGTCTTGAGGTTCTAATTGAATTTCAAAGCTAATCACGGGTTGTAAAATTGCTCCTCGCAATTTAAGCATAATCAAAAACGGATAAGGTTGTTTGTAACCTGACTTATCGGCATCGCTTAATCCATCCAATTGATTTTTAACCAGATCAATAGGCGTTGCACGGACAGAATAAATAGCATTGATCGAGATGTCGGCATCAAGTGGATCACCATTCCAGATGATCGTACTTCCAGGAGCAATGTCAAATTTTCTTTTCACAACAGATTCCAGCGATACCAAGTAACTACCTTCATTCAAGTTGTAAGCACCAGTAAGACTCATTTTTCCACTTCTATCCATGGC
>JBBSCW010000085.1:0-10809 GCA_038249855.1 Bacteroidales bacterium | reverse complement strand
TTTATAATTATTGCAAATATAATAATTTCTTTTGGAATAAATCGAGGGAGTATGCAGTAATTAGGAAACAAGTAGACAAGTAAACGCGTTAAACTCTTTGATACTACTCTCTACAAATTCTAAATCTCAAATTTCAAATCACAAATGGGGTACTGCGATGGTACATTCCGACGTGTCGGACGGTACATTCCGATTTATCGAAAACATCCCGACCTTTCGGGACTCTTTCAAATCTGCAAATCTTCAAATCTCTTAAATTTATTCGTCAGACCGAGAATATCGGTCGAACGGGAGGAAGATTAAGTTCCCTGTTGCTTTATTTGTTATCAAGCGGTAGGGAAACCGCTTGTCCCTCGTTTTGTATTAACCCAATAGGAAACAAGTAGACAAGTTGACGAGGAAAAAAGAAGCTAAGGCTAAGGCAAAGGCTGAGGAAAAAAAAATAATACTTATGAACGCTAAACGCCAAACACCAAACACTAAACCCTGAACGCGAAACACTGAACACTAATCACTAATCGTTAACCACTATTCATTAACCATTAACTGCTTAGCTTTTAATCCAACCCATTTCATTTTCAATTTTATGCACGGCACTTGTCACCCTGTCAAAAGGTTCTATCCATGATGGAATGTCTTTGTTAATCCAGCCCATTACTACAATCATTTCGTTATGTATTTCCAAGATTTTAGCCATATTCCAACATATTGGTTCATGATGGAAAACTCTATTCCTAAAAGCTCTAAATTTATTTAGTGGAGCCGAAATGTATTTTCGTTGACGTATATTTTTAGGCATATAAGGGAAAGCCCTCCGTAAATCTTTCCAAAGAATTTTTTCATACTCACTATTAAGCAATGTTACCCAGAAACCTAATGTCAGTTCAGCCACAATTTTTGAAGGCGTTGCTAGCTCTTTACGCCCTGATATTTGTTTATTTGCTTGTGTTATGTATCTGTGTAGATTATTAAGTCCAGGCGTTTTCATAAACTGTGAATACCAATCTTCACGTCCCATCAATGAAATAAGTTCTTTATTGATGGCGTTTCTTAGTGCCACTTCATAAACCGAAATAGCCGTATAAAACGATTCGGTTAATTCAATATTAAACTGATAATGTAAAATTGCTTTTTCTTGATTATCGTGTGCATCAAAATACCGTTTCATTCTCTTTTCGGAGAAAACTTTATTGAAGAACTCTTTGTTATGCATAATTATTATATTATCTTTGCAGCGCAGTCCCGGTTATTCCTCTCCCAGATATAAATGCTGGTGATGAAGCCGGGTTTTTTGTTTTTTACCCCTTACTATCAACTTACCATTAACCATTATCAACTATTAACTGATCATTAACCGCTATACCCTAAGCTGGACAAGCCAGAACAAAGAACAAAGATATTAGACAAAAGAACAAAGACTAAGTAATTGAAATTAATTTTCTTTTGAAATAAATATAGATAATTTTCTTTTATGGAATTTTTATATTAAGTTGATTGTCTATTAATTGCAACATGCAGCGTACGTTAAAATAATTTGTATTGTGCAAAAAAAAACATCAATTTGAGAGTTTAGATACTAATGTGAAAGAAAATCGTAACCGAGTCAAGGTAAAAACACAGGAGAACTTATCAGAAATTCAATCAGGGATTTTTTGGAATTAACTCTACCGACAAGCCCAAAGCCCCAACAATGCGGTAAAAGCTAGAAACTTTTGGTTCTGTTTTGCCATTTTCAATGCGCGAGATATAAGATTTATCTGAACCCACCCGAGCTGCCAACTCCTCCTGAGTGAGATTTGCTTTTTTACGAGCATCTTCAATTAATTGTCCGGTGAAAAAAGCATAAGCATTTTCTTCGGCAGCTAAACGACTTTCAGTACCAGGTGTTCCATATTTTTGATCTAATACGGCACTGTAGCTCTTTATTTCATTATTTTTTGTTTTCATAATACTCCTTCATTATTTTAAGTGCAGTGTTTATTTCTTTTGTCGGTGTCTTTTGCGTCTTTTTATGAAATCCGTTGAATAAAACAACTAAACGTCCTTCATCAAAACAAAAGAATATACGGTAGATATTGCCTTCAACAAGTATTCTAACTTCGTACAATCCACTGCTAATATGTTTTACGAATTTTTGAGTTATTCGTTCTTCAGTGCGTAAAAGCAGAAAGATATAATTCTACTACTTTTTGAGGAAGTGTTTCCAAAAAATCTTCAAAATAGGATCCAAATGTAATAATCTCCCTTTCCATGATGCAAATATATCAAAAAGTTGCTCAACTATACAACTTGCACCGATTATTTTCAAATAAAATGTGATATTTAACCTTAGATTCTAATTTCAATCAAATAGTCTACTGTAGGCGAGGTAAAAATACAGAATAATTTATCAGATATTCAATCAGGGATTTTTTGGAATTAACTCTACCGACAAGCCCAAAGCCCCAGCAATGGGGTAAAAGCTAGAAACTTTTGGTTCTGTTTTTCCATTTTCAATGCGCGAGATATAAGATTTATCTGAACCCACATGTGCTGCCAACTCCTCCTGTGTGAGATTTGCTTTTTTACGAGCATCTTCAATTAATTGTCCGGTGAAATAAGCATTTGCTTCTTCGGTAAATTTCTGTCTGCTTGTTGTACCCACTTTTCCGTATTTCTGGTCAAGCGATTCATTTACAGTTGGGTACTTTCTGATTTTTTCTAAATTTAATTTGGTCATAAAAATTCCTCCATTAGTTTAGTAGCTATAGAGATTTGTTTCTCATATTCAGCCGTTGATTTTTTTATAAACCCATTGAGTAAAACAATTTCATTTGCGTTAATAAAGTTGTCATTGTCCATGACAAAAAGGATTATTCTGTACTCGTTATCTACAGAAATTCGTATCTCATAAAAGTTTGTATTTATAAGGGTTTCACGAATTTTGTACTCACATTCATCTCAGAACGTATGTATTAAAACATAATCAACTTTCTTTTTAGCCCTATTATTGAGCGAGTTGTAAAATGAATCAAACGCAGGTCACCGATTATTTTCAAATAAAATGTGATATTTAACCTTTTCAAGTAACAATAAATATATCGATTTATTCAATTATTTTGGATTTGATAATTAATTGGTATAAATCAAATTTTGAATGAAAAAACCATGAAAACAATAACACCCACATGAAAAATTATCGACTGACACCAAACACTGAACGCTAAACACTGAACGCTAAACACCAAACAATGAACGCTAAACACTCACATTACTTTTTCGCTTCAATTACGCTTGCTACAAAAGTATCTCCCGTAACATTTACAACCGTCCGGAGCATATCCAAGGGTCTATCAATTCCTATGATTAAAGCCAGACCTTCGATGGGAATACCAACAGATGAAAGTACCATAACTGTCATAACAATACTTCCTCCCGGAATACCCGGTGTTCCGATGGATGCCAGAACGGTTAGAAAAACGATGGTAAGAATTTGAGCAAATGTAAGATCGATACCAAAAATCTGGGCAATAAAAAAGATGGCAATTACCTGATAACAACTGGTTCCGTCCATATTGATAGTAGAACCAACGGGCAGTACAAAAGATGATACTTCTTCCGAAATGCCAAGTTCATTCTGGCTTTGCTCCATGGTAAATGGCAAAGTTGCCGAACTAGAACTGGTGGAGAATGCCAATAATTGTATTGGAAAAACAGCTTTTAAGTAGCGTTTAATTCCTATTTTGGTAAATATTTTTATCATTGTTGGATAGAAAAGATAGGCTATTATTATGAGCGAAAGAATCACCGTAAGCGAATACATTCCAAGTGCAGTAAACATATCCTTGTCGCCCGCAAAGTCAACAATTAATCCAGCCATCAATGCCATCACACCAAAAGGAGCAAAATCCATTATCAAATCTACAATTTTCAAGATAATAGCATCTACAGAATCGACAATGGGCAAAATAACTGCTGTATGTTTGTGCCCCAAAATGACCAACGATACGCCCACAAGAATAGCAAAAAATATTATTTGCAACATTTTACTGTTATCACTTCCCGCAGCAAAAATATTTTCAGGAACTATATCCACAACAAAATCCATGACTGTTGAATTCTTCAGTTTTTGAGCATTATCAACATTTGAATCAATTTTCTCGAAAAATTGCTCTTTATATTGTTCTGCTTTCTCTCGTGGAAAAAAGTTTCCAGGCTGAATTAGAGTCACCATTCCTAATCCAAAACCAACAGCAATAAAAGTTGTAAGTATATAAATGCTAATGGTTTTAAGTCCAATCTGCGACAACTTTTTGATGTCTTTCATTCCCGTAATACCTTTGATTAACGAGATGAAAACCAGCGGAACGGCTATTAGTTTGAGTAGTTTTATAAAAATCGTTCCCCAAGGTTTTAACCAGTCAGTCACAAACACACCTTGACCGATTAACAAAAACAAGTAGCCGACAATTACTCCCACCAACATGCCGAGTAATATCTTTAGGTATAGCGGTAATTTACTTAATAATCTCATACTGATGATTTTTTACACAAAACTAATAAAAAATTGAATACTTCAAAGCTAAGCTGTTAAAAAAAAACCACATTTACCTTTTGCTGGAAATGTGGGTTTGAATATACTTTTACGGAATGAATAAACGTTCAGAATTAAATTGCTGGTTTAAACAAATTCCTTCTGTTCTGAAGTCGTCCTGAACGCACGAAACACTACAGCTTGTGTGGTAGAACTTTTATTAATTTATCGAATAATTCTGTCTTTGTAATGTACTTTAATGAGTTAAACATTTTCCCTTCCTTTTCGATATTAATCAAGCCGAAATAATCCATAAATCTATCAAAAAACCGTATCGAATAACAACGTGCTGAATAAGTTTCCCATGTATTATATCTTGGCTCAATTGTGTCCTGCAGCTGTGGATAAGCGATAAAATATTTCTCAGCATAGAATGAATCGTAGCGTTTATCTTCTCCATATTTCGATAATAGAACCAATGAAAATCCATATCCAAGTTGTCCGATCTGGTTCTCGCCATAGCCATCGAAATATGCCCAATTAAATTTAGAAGCGAAAGTCTCAATGATGGTCTTCAATAGTTTAAAATCATCTAAAATCACTTTCTCACCTGTTTTTGTCAAACTCAATTTCCCATTACGCTTTTTGACAATCCCTGCAATTTCTATTAACATCCTTGTCAGATTGATTGTCATTGAATCGGTCTCTTTATATAATTTTGAAATGCCGCATTCAATAAGTTCATCTTTCATAAAACCTTGCTGATAAAGATCTGCAACTATTTTAGTTGGCAAATAACCTTTGTTTGTAAGTTTAAGCTCTCCGTTTTTCTGAATCAAATCAGCTAGATATTTAATCTGATTGAGTAGCGGAATCTTTTTGTAATCGGCATCCGATAATTCTTGAAGTTCTATTGGACTGTCTGTTCCAAATGTAAAATGTAATATTTGATGCATTTCAAACGCTGAATATCCCTCAAATTTAGAAATCCCCCGATTGTTTTGCTCATTCATTACATTGTCAATTAGTTTTTGTATGCTTTTAAAATCGTTTTCCATAATATTCGTACTGTTTATGAGTAATTCGTATAGCAGTGTTCACAGAACCGCATTAGCAAAGGAAATTAGGCTAAGCAATGTTAGCATGTTGGACTTGTATTTTCGATTATGATTCAGTTTCATTACTTATTGATAGTAATTTTTGCAAAGTATGGTAGTCAAGACCATTCTCAATTGTATTTTTAATACCAAAACGAGTATCAAATTCAATTATCCATTTTAAATCTAAAACTCTTTTTTTTTCGTTACAACCAATCACCTCACAATTGATTGTTTCCCCGTCTTTTAGTTTGTTTAAAGCTTCTTTTATTTTTTTTCTATGGGCTCCTGTATAGTCAGCTTTTGAATTTGCGACTTTAGCTTCGTATTTCCCGTTTACTAAAAATAATATCTTATCTTCTTCTGTTGGTCTAACAATATGAACCAAAACTACTTGACCAATTAATTCTTGGGGTATTTTATTGTGCCAATCGCTAATTTCGTTATCCAGACAAAAAAACAATCGTCCATCTTCATCTGAGCTTCGATAGATTATTTGTATTTCGTCGCCCATTGTACAATTTAAAAATGATTGTTTGATTTCAAACTGTGACTTATGCAATAATCCTATAAATGAACCACATTTCCAATCAAAGTTATAACCGATGTCAACAAAAACGCCAAAATTGGACTTTCCAATGATTAACCCGTTATATTTATTTCCAATTTCTAATTCAACCTTTTTGAATTGAGGAATTTCGCCGTTAATAATTATTGACAATGGATCTTTTAAAATCTTGTGAATTTTGCAATAGAACGTTTTATTTATCAATCTTGATTGTATAGCAATCCAAGATTCTATATCATTATATTTCCATGGCATATAATTGAATGCTATAAATGCATATAAACCAGAAACTTTCACTGTAAATCCTTTTTCTTTTATGTCGACTATTTTAAATGGAAGAGATAGATTTTCTTGCTTTTTGTTTTCTAAATCCTCAACAAGTTTCTCAAGCCATTCTTTCTTATCAGGTTTACTGAATAATCCCTTTATGTCTTTTACCAAGCTGTTCCAAGTCATTTCTTATTTTATTTCTTTTTTTAATAGTATATATGCTAAACGATAAGGTTATCAACCGCCCAGAGTTTTTTCATTGAATCATTGAATCACAGTTAAGATATTTTATTTGTTTGGCACAGCTTCCAAAGCTGAAGCAATAAGTGATTAAAAGTGTTTTACCAAAAAAGCAATCAATATTAAAAACTGGGACTTGCCTACAGCAAGCAGGTTGAAAAACAAATTCCACCAACGAGTTACAACATTTGCTCCTTTAATTAAAATCTTCATATCCAAGAGGACAAAGTTATTTAAGCATCCCAATCACTATTGGCTTTAACCCACTAAAAAAGAACTCTACAGCTATTACCATAACAATTAGTCCCATCAGTCTCATCAATACATTATTTCCGGTTTCTCCAAGTATTTTAATGATTCTCGAAGAACTCAATAGGATGAGATAAGTTAGAAGGATCACTACAAAAATTGATGAAATAAGAATTATTTTCATTTCAATAGTTTTTGCTTGTTGCATTAATACAATAGCATTTGTGATAGCTCCAGGACCACAAATCATGGGGATAGCTAAAGGCGTAATTGAAATATCATTGACATAGCTTTTTATTTCAGAATCTTTAATTTTAACTTGTCCGAGTCTTGCTTGAAGCATATCCATTCCCATTAAAAAGAAAATAATACCTCCCACAATTTTCAAACTATTAACAGAGATTCCAAAAAAGCTAAAAAGCAATTGCCCTGAGAATGCAAAGAATATTATTGTTAAAAATGAAACAATCGATGCTTTTTTGGCGGTTCTATTTCTATCAGTTACCTCTAAATTTGAGGTCATAGTCATAAAAATAGGCATTGTACCCAGTGGGTTTATCAAGGTGAAAAATGAAGTAAAACAAAGTAACCCGTAATTCATTAAGTCATTCATATTTTTTATATTTATTGGGGCTAATAATCAAGAATATTCATCCACTACAATAAACCTCACTGTCTGGACCTTGATTCAATGATTTAATGATTTGTATGATTAAACAATTGCTGATTCGTACCATTGAAATTATTATTTGTCAGTCGTTTAAATTCAAAACTTTTAGAAACAAAATTGATTAGAAGTTCGACTCCAAAAAGTCTTCTGCCAAATATATTAGCTGAAATAATAAGAACATTTTTCACTTCCAATCGTAGTTCAACAGAGGACTTATCTGCTAATATTAATAAAGAGAATACTTTAAAATACGACACCCAATTTGCACACACTTTCTACGATTATAAAATTAAGCGTTTCTTAACGGATGTAGCATTAGGAATGACACCTTCCAAGGTTTGGACAGGCGTTTACGATGCAACTGGTGGTTATTTGATTGTGAAATACAGTAACTTTGTTAATCTCTATCCAGCCATCATTCTCGGTATAGCCTTCTTGAATAGGATCGAAATTTTTTATTCTTATCTTGCTCATTTTCTTGTTCTTCGTTACTGCAAAAATACAAATTTATTTCAACAAAACGTAGATGCCAATTTTAAAAAGTTCAAACAAAACGAACTTGACTTAACTCCTCTGCAAAAGAATGTAATGACTTTTCAATTTTTTCAACCGTTTTCGGACTTGGTTTTCTGTGTCCAGTAACATAATGACTCAACTGACCTTGATTTATCCCTGTGATTCTCTGTAAACCAGCCAGTGTCATCACTTTTGAATAATATGCTAAAAACGAAGCAGTGTCGTATTGAATACTAAATTTTGCTTCTACAAATTCTTTTCCTCTTTCTCTATAAAATTCTTTTATCTCTTGATATGATGAATGAAAGTCATCAATAGCTTCTTGTACTGTTGCTCCATCACCGTGTATTCCATAGTTCAAAGTATTGTTTTCCAAATCGATATACACACTATAACCCCCATCATTTCCTCTTTCTATAAATGCTTTTACTGCTTCCATAATATTTAGTTGCTTGTTTTTAATAGTTAGAATTTAACTCCAGAATCTTTACTAATACTTTTTAATGTACCTGTTGCTACTTCTTGACTCTGATGGTGGCTCATTTTTAAATACTTACCTGTAATTGGACTAAACCAAAGCGGATGTCCACCAATCTTACCATCTTTATAGCAACCATCTTTGCTTAGCTTTCGTTCAATTTCTGAATACTTCATAAGTTTCATTTAATAAACACACACAAAGATATTAGTTTTAATATCATTTCAATCATAAAACTCGATATTTTTTATTTTTAAGTCACATTTAACAAAATGACCATAACTTCATCGTCCATAACATAAAACACTATAAAATACTCGTTAAACCATTTCATAAGCACAAAAAAATGGATAATAAAAAACTGATCAGCAGTTAATTATTATCCATTTAAGTGATCCGGATGAGATTCGAACTCATGACCCACGCCTTAGAAGGGCGTTGCTCTATCCAGCTGAGCTACCAGACCAAGATGCTTTTAAAATCTACTTATACCTAAGATAATCCTGATTTCAAAAGCGCTGCAAAAGTAGTTTTTTTTTTATGATAATGCAACTCTTTTCTCAGAATTCACCAAAAATCTCAACAAAAACAACTGATATTTGCTAAAAAATGGCTAATATTGCAGTCTGAAATCAGTCCTATTACCCTTATCCTCAAAGTTCACTTGTAAGGCTTTTTATAAGCTGAACTCTTACATTACTAAGATAAAATACTGATATTTAATTAGAAATCTCACGAAATAATTTAAAACTCCTATATGAAAGTAATGAAATTTGGCGGAACATCCGTAGGTTCTGTTCAGGGTATATTAAATGTAAAAAAAATTGTTGAAGGTCAAACTGAGTCTGTTATTGTTGTCGTTTCGGCACTTTCTGGCATTACCGATCAGCTCTACAATGTATCGAAACTAGCCTGCGATGGCGACGAAAACTATTTGCTGGAATATCAGTCGATGTTAAAACGTCATTACGAAATAATGGAGTCAGTTTTACCCGAAGAAAAAATAGATTCCGTTACCGAGATTGTAAAAGTTCAATTCAACGACTTATCAAATATCCTTCGGGGTATTTTTCTGATTCGTGATACTTCCCCAAAAATCATCGACACAATAGTTAGTTATGGCGAATCCATTTCGTCGCTGATTATTACAAATGCCATTACTGGTGCAGTACATTTCGACTCAAAAAAGTTCATTAAAACTATCAATCAGTTTGATAAACACGTAGTTGACTTTGAGAAAACAAACAGGTTTATCATAGAAACCTTCGCCAATGAACCCAAGATTTCAGTTTGCGGTGGTTTTATTTCAACGGATAGTTCTACCAATTTCATCACTAATTTAGGTCGCGGAGGTTCTGATTATACTGCTTCTATTTTGGCTGCAGCTCTCAACGCCTCCATTCTGGAGATTTGGACTGATGTTGACGGTTTTATGACAGCCGATCCACGCATTATCAGCAATACTTATGTGATTGAGAAATTGAGTTTCAGCGAGGCCATGGAACTTTGCAACTTTGGTGCAAAAGTGATTTACCCTCCTACCATTTTCCCTGTTTTTCACAAAAATATTCCGGTAATTATCAAAAATACCTTCAACCGAGAGGCCAAAGGAACTTATATTTCGCAAGATAAAACCGAAGAACAAGCCAAATCAATTAAGGGAATTTCTTCCATCAACGATACCTCACTTATCACGATTCAAGGACTTGGCATGGTGGGCGTTATCGGAGTTAATTATCGTATTTTCAGGATTTTAGCCAAAAATGGAATCAGTGTTTTCTTGGTTTCGCAAGCATCGTCGGAAAACACGACCTCTATTGGAGTTCGGAATGCTGATAGTGCATTAGCAGTCAGAGCACTTAGGGAAGAATTTGCAGCTGAAATTGCATTAGGCGAAATTGACAATATATTCTCGGAGGACGATTTGGCAACAGTAGCTATCGTGGGCGATAATATGAAAAGAACGCCGGGCATTGCTGGAAAATTGTTTGGAACTTTGGGTAAAAACGGGATTAACGTTGTAGCTTGTGCACAGGGAGCCTCGGAAACCAATATTTCTTTTGTCACCGACCGAAAATCACTTCGCAAGGCCTTGAACGTAATTCACGATTCATTTTTCCTTTCTGAATATCAGGTGCTGAATGTTTATGTAGTAGGCGTAGGTACAGTGGGGAGTAATTTGCTCGAACAAATTAAGAAACAACAACC
>JBBSCW010000084.1:0-10810 GCA_038249855.1 Bacteroidales bacterium | reverse complement strand
TTTTTTTTTGCTTCTTTTTTGGGGTATTTTTACAATTTGGTATTTTTTGCTTATAATTGTATTTAACAAACTAAATTTGAAACTATTTGCTTCTGTAAAAACGACTCCACTACCCGAACAACGTAAGAAAATAGTAACTGCACTCCATAACCTTGCAAAGGAACTTATGCTGGTAGAAATGTAAAGTTTTAATTGACAAATAAAAAACTTATAGATGATAAGCCTCACTTAAGAAATGCAGTAGTTAGAACTAACTACTGCATTTTTTTTGTGAGATTTAAAGTTACAAACTTTACTGGTTTTCAGGACAAGTATGCTTTGCTAAACTTGCGCTATGCTGTGTATAATACTTTTAATTATTCAGTTTCTAAGTTAGATTTTTTTTGTCCAAAAACGTCCGTAACGTCATATTTTAAAATGAATTGACCATTTTCATAATCTTTCAACTTCGCAGATATTATTGGTTGTATATCAATATCGGGATAATCCTCTTTAAAAGTAACTTTTCCATTTTTGACTTCTATTTTTGTAATACCACGAACAAATTCAATTTTTACATTTTCATATTTAGCTTCTGTGTGTACTGTATAATTTTCAATTGTTATAAATGGTGAACTAAAAGTTTCTAGTGCATTAATAATGTCATCGTTTCCGCTTATAAGTGTAATATTTCTAAAAGGTTCGAATTTATTAGAGTTTTTATTTTTAGAATATCCATAATGAAGGTTATATATGCTGTGAAAACGTATTTTCTTATCTTTTAACTTAGAAATTGCAGAAAAAGAAGGAATCATATCAACAAAAAGATCATCTTCAACATCACCACCTAGACTTAAAAAAATTCCTTGATATATACGAGGCGAATATGTTTCTAAATCATAAACTATTGATTTTATCGAATCTCCTTTTACCTTTTCTTTTATCACTTCTTTTCTTTTGATTTCATTTTTTTTATTTTCAATTTTTCTTCTTGTTGTAGGAGATAAGTTCGAAGTTGATATCTTTTCATTCATTACTGTAGCATATCGATTATCTGAAAGATATAGTTTGAAATATGTGTCGTCTGTGTCGTCGAAATAATAATTATCAATTTTGTTGTCTGGATACAACTCATTGTAAATACTTTTTAATTCTTCAATTGATATGTTTTTAAATTGACGTACATGTCGAATATATCTTTCATTGTTGTTCATATAATAATAATCACAATAGCTTATATGTTTTTTGAAATCAAGAGCATATCTATCATTTTCGCACATTACTATATATTCAATTTTCCCATTTGCATATCTTGTTTGAGGATATTTGTTTCCATATTTAAGTACAACCTCAACTCTTCTAGCATCATCTCCAAAATTTATTTGAGATTTTAGTTGACCTATCGATAGTGAAATAATTATTAATAGAGTTAATTTCTTCATGATTGTACTGTTTAAATCAGTTTGAGTTTTTTTAAACTATAGTAAATTTGAGAATCTCAAAAAAAAATTGTTTTTGTCTTTCAATATTTTTTTGAACAGTAATAAATTCCACTACGAGATAGCGCATCTTGACCTAGTTACTGATTATTGAAAAGAAATTGTAAACTGAAATCTCCATTCATCATCAACTATTTGTAAAACTGAACCTTTCTTGTTAACATTAGACTTATAAGAAATAAATTTATAAACATCCTCTGACATTATAATTTCAGTTGTTGCGAACTCTTCAGCATTTCTTAACAGTTGAACTCCTCCAACAGCAAATATACCATTAATTATCTCTGTGTCTTTAAACATTACTGAATAAAAATTATCCTCGATAATAAAACTAATAAACATAAATATTCCGAACTTTTGACTCATTTTAGCCTTGGTTACAACAACTGTTTCTATTAATCTTTCTACTACTTTTGCTCTGGAGTCTAACATTTCCATCCTTATGCTACTTTTAATAGTTTTCTCCCCAATGAGTTCTAAACCAATTTGGGCATTAATAAAAAAGATATTTAAAAATGCAAGTATTGTTAATATGGATTTTCTCATGATCTTTAAATAATTAAATTATTAATTTGAAAATGTTACACTACTTAATCGAACTATATTCTTTAGCAATTTGTGAGTATAATATACGATTAATTGATTTCATTTATAAGTAAAGATTCTCAGGTCGCGTTTCTTTATCAAAGTCAAAAAGCCGTTTTTCAACTTGTCTTGCTGTAAGATTTAGTTCTTTTGATAGATTTCTAATTACTGTTAAGTAATTGTCAACTTGCTTTAAAGTAAAATTTTGTCCTTTAGAGTTGGTGTCAACTAAATTTGCTTTATAAAGTTGCTGCCAAACTCTAATGTCTAATACGGGATATTTGGATTTGTCGTAAAACATTAGAATTGCAGAAGCAGAAGGATAGTTTACACCTTTTAATGCTGTCAATATATGAATCTTCAAGACGTCATTTTGAGTTGAAAATGCAAGTTTAGTTATTTCTTCAACTTCAGATTCGGTATTGGATTTATAATGTCGAATGGGTCTTGGTGACTTCCAATGCAAAATCTTCAATAACTGGTCTCTTGTCAGATAGGTTTGTCTATTTAAATACTCAAATTCTTGAAAGAGTTTGATAGTTTTATTATCTTCATAATCTGAAATTTTTGATATTAGATTCTTCATAATTAGTTGTTTGTCAATTTCATTTTTTTATTTCTTATAGAGATAACCCTTTTTCTTCGGATTTTGCAAGTTTCCCCTGTCTAGTGCAAGTTTAGCGAAGCGTAACTTGTGCTGATAACTCGTACAGTTTGTAACTGTTATATTCAAAAATTATCAAGCTCAAACCAACCCCTCCGACCCCTTTCTCATTCTCATCGGAGGGGTTTGAAAATTTTATTCCGCTACTGGTTTCTCTTTAGAAGTACTTTCTAGCGCGTGGTATTTCTTGCGAAGTTCGTCCATTTTGTTGAACAGGGCGGTGATGGCAGGGCTTGGTGTTAAGTTGGCTGCTTGCTCTATGGCGGTGCAGAACTGAATATAACTTGCTACTACTGCTGGTCTCAGTGAAGAACCTGACACTTCTTTTTCGGATGCCTCGGTGATGCGGCTTTTGTAAAGTGCATCAAAAGCCGTGTTTTTAATTCCCAACTGTGTGAAAAGTCCATCGATACCTAACTTTACAGCTGCGGCTTTTAGGTCGGCAGATGCGTTGAATTTTGTGAGCATTTCGGTAGTGATAGCCGTTTGAATATCGAGTGGCTTAGTTGCCAAACCACGATATGGACTCAAAAACAGTTGCAATGATTTGGCGGCTGTCTTCTTCTCAGGATCACTACTTTTGGCAGCAGTGGCTACTTCCCGGTTAATTTCGGCACCTAAACTATCGCGATCAACATCTATTTCTGTGGCTTCGCCCGTAAGAGCACTTTTTTGATTTTTGTTGATTTGTTTACCCAAGTTTTCGGTGTCGGTTTCGAGCTCGGCAAGTGCCGCAGCAGGAATTCCGCCAATGTCTTCTTTCACGGGATCAGCCAAATCCACCGTTGAATTACCCAGCGCATACACGCCATTGTTGTTTAGTTTTCGCGGATTAACAGGCGAAAATGATAGTTTACTCATAAAATAATAGATTTTAGGAAATTAATATATAGAGAATTGTTTCGAAATCGTTTTATTCTAATTAAATTTTAATATGTCCCCAATTAATCATCATTTATTCTCTCTGAAACTTATTTTTCGACCAAACGAGCATCATTCATCGAAAAAACAATTGTTTATTGGTTCAACTGATCTTCATCCATCGAAATAATATATGTTTTTTGGTCCAATTGAGCATAAATCAACTAAAAACAATTGTTTATTGGTCCAACTGACCATCATTCATCGAAAAAACAAATGTTTATTGGTTCAACTGAGCATAAATCAACTAAAAACAATTGTTTATTGGTCCAACTGACCATCATTCATCGAAAAAACAAATGTTTATTGGTTCAATGTTAATATATTTAACTTTTATACGCCATTTGTTGACTATTCTATACACTTAACATTTTCAGAAAGCAATACAATGAATCAATATATTTTTCGGGGTATTTTGTTTATAATTATTGTGCAAAGAATCGAAATTTTGAACCATCACATTTATTCCACAAAATAATATTGGAGCCATTTCTGCCGTGTACGGTTTCGCAAGTCACATAATTACCTCCATTTGACACTATAAAATACGATCCATCTCCTGCATCAACTAACTTGAATCTTTGGGCAACTGAGTAATTTGGTGTGTATTGATACACAGAACTACCTGGTTTGTCATTACCATTTTCAAAATCAAAAACTTTGCCTGAATTTTCGTTTTTAATAAACCAAAAGCCATCAGCTGCTTTTATAAACTGCCACTTCTGATGTGCTAAACCCTTCCATTCCCATAAGTTGATATTGGCTCTGTCATCCTTTTTTGCAGCACCAACTTCCAAAACTTGTGGACTTAGTAAAATAGTCTCAATAGTGTAGTTAACACCTTCTTTAACTTGTGCTACAGCTGTCAGTGCGAAAACCATTGCAATTAATACCAAAAAATTTTTTTTCATGTGTTGTAAATTATTTTTTTCTCTTACTCTTAACGATTTTCAGATACTCGTCCTATATTTTTCTTTGAACAGGTTGTTCGGATATAATCCTGTTTGTTTTTAACTTTCAATTTAACTTCTGTTTGTTCTCTTGTTTTTTTAGCCTATATCTTCATTGTTCGGTGCGTATAACTCAAGTTTAGCGAAGCCTAAAACCCCTACAGTTTGTAACTTGCATTAGCATGGTTCAATATCCACCGCCCTTTTCCGCACATATCACAAGTTACACTACGCTAAACTTGCGCTAAGCAGAATACGGCGAACTGAACAGGTGGCTTAGTTAGTTTATATTATGCGTTCTTACTTTAATCCTCAATTTTTTTTAGAACGATTTCAAGTTTCGAACTGATTAAAGGGATAATCGTGTTAGCTAATTCGTAAACATTTGTACTGCCTATATCTGGTTTGTTTTCAGCTGTTTCAAAGTTTCTTTCTGCATTTTTGCTTGCCGTCTCGATAAAAATTGGATGTCTACTTGAATGAAATCCACCAACAATTGATTCGTTGACAAGTTGTTTCCAATGTGGACATTTTTCAGAGTTGACAAATACTGGTTTGACGGAATAAAAGTGATAGTATAACCAAACCTCAAAACAGGGATTACTTTGAGCTAAATGCCAATTTGCTGTGTTTTCACACTTCTCTTTCACGATTTTAATTTTTGGTACACGTGACTCATTCTTATCTTTGTCAACATCTAAAACAATCCAAACTTCATCTCCTTCAATAAAGTTATATTTTGGATTAGGATTATCCACTGACTTAATAATGCAATTCTCTGCAATCGCTAACAAACCAGTTGGTGAATTATCTTCGTGAGGATGAAGTTTGTATATTTCAATGTTTATTCGTGAATCCATTTCCTTGAAATATTTGAAATAATCAAATTCTCGTTCTTTACCTTCACAAAATATATAGATGCTCTTAGCCTCTCTACTAGGTGCTACCCTTACAAAAAGCCTATTTGTTAGTATCATAGTTGTGCCAATTTAAATCTTGTAAATTTCCTAAGAATGGAATTGAACCATACCTGCCGTTCAAATAGCCTTTTTGTATATCAATCGTTTTATGTTCTTTGAAATCATTTAGTGAATATAAATCGGTTGAACCATCTTTGTTTTTTTCGGCAAACCAGATTTCATCTTGTCTGAAAATATCTTGGTCTAGTAAGTTTGATTCGTGTGTTGAAAAAATTAATTGACCTTTTGTGTTAGCATCTAATGAGAATTTTTGAACTAATTCCTTAATTAATAATGGGTGAATACTTCTTTCAATTTCATCAATTATATATACTTTTTCGGCTGAAATCACATTTTTAAATGCTGGTAAGAAGTCTAAAAGTCTTACAGTTCCATCTGACTCTTCATCTAAATTAAATAATACTGATTTATCTCTTTTACCAGTATGCCCAACTTTCAATGTCTTAACCCATATTTTTCCGTCTTCTTTCACAATAATTAACTCATCCCCTTTTTTACTCCTAAGTCCAATCATCTTCTTGGGCGAATCTTCAACATCATTTATTAAACCATCAAGTTCTTTTTCATTATTTTCTCCAAAGAATTCGTTTATTTCTTTTTTTTCTGAAGTCAATTCAGTGATTCCAATATTGAATGAACACATCAAGTTCTTTGCATAATTTTTGAATTCTTTGTCAACGTCAATTTTATGGGCTAAAGCTCTCGGTTTTGAATCAGGAGTAATAATTTGAAGTGTATCTTCGAACCATTTATAAGCGATTTTTATATCTGTCAAAAATTTGTTGTCTCGATTAGAAAGTAGTTTTAGTATTGGTTCATTTGGTTTTACGAATTCCTCAAGCAATATAGTCTTTAAAACTTGACTTTTCTCATCGTTTTCAAATTCAGCAAGAAAAGTGATACTGGTTTTTTCATTCTTGTCAGTTTTACGTTCGTAGATTAATTTGTCATCTATTTTTCCTAACCCAGATAGGTATAGTTCTTCAGTCATTATATTATTGTTTTTTAGAACAATACCATAATAAAACGCAGTGTTTTCTTGTATGAACTCAATAGCAAATACTTGGTCTTGACTATCCTCTGAATTATTAAATTTAAACTTAGAGTCTTTGAGTCTAAATGGAATTGTTTCTCTTACAACTAATTTCTGGAATAATTCTAATGATTTTATAAGGTTCGATTTTCCTGCGCCATTTGCGCCATAAATTGCACCAATTTTTAATACACTAAAATCATCATACTTGTATTTGTGATGTTCAAGTGTTTTTAATCGACTATTTGGGATGGTTGTAAACTCTTTTCTATCTCCGAACGAAAATAAGTTTTCAATGACGAATCTGATTAACATAGCTGTTTGTGTTTTATGTATTTACGTGAGTATCTCACGCAAATATACTACTATTGTTTTATTTGAAGTGCACTTTTAACATAAAACTCCTTATTTAGTGATAGTTTCACGAAAACGTCGTTCTGTCTATTTTTTTTAAGCATGACGCATAAAGTAAAGGCAACTAACGGCTGTGCCGTTTTGATGAATAGAAACTTAAGTAATTCTCGCGGATGGCGCAAGTTTAGCGAAGCGTAACTTCCCGACAAAAGTCGGGACAAATGATGCTGATAACCCCTACAGTTTGTAACTTGCATTAGCATGGTTCAATATCCACCGCCCTTTTCCGCACATATCACAAGTTACACTACGCTAAACTTGCGCTAAGCAGAGCCTTATCATTTTCAGGAAGCAAATGTAGGAATATATTTTTAACTTGTATGATAAATTCACAAGATTTTTTTCAACAATCTTAAAACTTTTAAAACGAATTTAAAAGTTTCTTGGAACAGTCAGGTTCTTAGGTTGAATAATCAGCCATACATTCAGAACGGATAGAATATGATGCAGTTAGGATGGTAAGGGCAAGCTCACAAAAAAAATGCAACGGTTAATATCCGCTGCATTTTTTTATAAGATTAAATGGGTCTGGCGATTTGTAATCGACAAATTAAAAATAGGTTTGTTTTGAATGTGCGGTTAAAATTATCTCCCTTTGGTCGTTGACCGTTAGTTCGCACGACCCTTGTTATGTCTAAATTCTCTTTTAACTTTAAGCTTATGCAGAAAAAGGGTTTGGCGATTTTCAATCGCCAAATTAAATATCAACGGTTGCAATGCTTACAAAGTACATTCCCTCTATTTCTCAATTTATCAATTCATAGTTTGTACTTCGTCCTCCGGCAATCTCTTTCTGTAATACTTTTTTATTTATTAAATCGTTAATGTCCCTAATTGCTGAATCTTTTGAGCATTTTGCAATTTTTGCCCATTTCATTGAAGTCATTTTTCCTTCAAAACCATCCAACAGTTTGCTCAATACTTTTTTTTGCCTTTCGTTAATGATGGTCTTTGAATGTTTACTCCAAAAATCAGCTTTATATAAAACTCTGTTTAAAACTACGTCCGTTGATTTTAACGCATGTATCAAGCAACTTAAAAACCATTTTATCCATTCGGTTATGTCAAGGTCTCCCTTTTGTGTACTTTCAAGTTTTTCATAATACTGTTTTCGTTCTATTCTAATTTGAGCAGACATGCTATAAAATCGTTGAGTGCTTTTGTCTGACTGTGCTAATAGCATATCAGTTAATGCTCTTGTAATTCGACCGTTACCATCCTGAAAAGGATGAATCGTAACAAACCAAAGATGTGCAACTGCTGCCTTAATCACTAAATCAATATTTTCTTCTCCGTTAAACCAATCAAGAAATCGATTCATTTCTTTTTCAATTAAATTGGCATTAGGAGCCTCGAAATGTACTATTTCTCGCCCTGCGACACCTGACACAACTTGCATTGTTCCGCTAATGTCTTTTCGCCAATCGGCTACTGTTATTTTAAAAATTCCGCTTCGTCCCATAGGGAACAATCCAGCGTGCCAGTCAAAAAGTCTATCCGACGTTAATGGTTTAAAACAATTTTGAGTTGCATCTACCATCATCTGAACCATACCCTCCACATTTCTGTCCGAAACAATTTGCCCAGCAAATTCTAATCCCAAAATTTTGGCAATTGATGACCGAACTTGTTCAGGGTTTAATAGTTCTCCTTCAATTTCTGCCGATTTTAGCACGTCTAATGTCAATGTTTCTAATAGAGCTTCATCCCTCAATTCAAAACCTAAAGTCTCCATTTTAGCAATTAAACGACCTTGAAGATTTCTTGTCTCGCTTAGTAGACAAATAAATTCGTCACTTTTCCAAGTAAAGCTTGGCCAATTCTCATTTTCATGTATGTAACTGCTCATTCCTTGTAAATTTTGCAACAAATATACACATTATTCTCCGCACCCAACACTTATCGTTGTGTTTTCTGCAACGATTAAGCACTTTATTCGTTGCAAAATGGTTTTTTATGTTCGTTGGAAAAGGGTTCGGCAATTTGTAATCGGAAATTTATTCATCTGTATATGCGATTAAAATTATCTCCCATTGGTTGTTGACTGTTGGTTCGCATGACCTTTGTGTTGTCTTGACTCTTGTTTTACCAATCAATAAAACAATTGCGATAAAGCATTAGAGGCGACACTCTTTTCGGGTTTCAATCCTAAGAATTTAGTGTACTGAGCTGCGGTAAGAAGGGCTTTCATTTTAGGGAAATACTTGGCTGTTAATGCCGCAAATTTGCTCGAGTACTTTGTTTTGTCGGTAGTTGCCAAGGACATGATACCTGATTTTTCTTTCAGAAAGTCAGTAACTACACTCGATACTTTTGGCTTTTGAACATCGGTCAATGCCAATGACGAAGTAAGTTTTGATAGGATATCGCCCGACATAGAATTTACATCTAAACTTCCCGATTTAGCTGCTGTAGCGGCTTTGCTTGCAACTCCTTTAAGTGCACTTGTCGAAATTTGTGCATAGGATCCGAATGCTAATCCCAATGCGATACTTAAGATAAAAAATTTTCTTTTCATTTTCTTTTCATTTTAAATTTTCATTGAAACAATTCGTTTTGAAATATAGTTTTGAAATGAATATTCTTTAACTATAAAGGTTATTCCTTTTTTTGAAGTGATATTTTATTTATTGAAATTCTGCATAAAGTATCTTCAATTAATTTTTACGATTTCTTGTGTAGGTTTTCGTATTATTAATAAGGGGAAAAAGGGGATTTATTTCTGCAACTAAGGGGCTACGCATACTATTAAAACCCTTATTTTTTATATGCGCAGCCCCTTAGTAGCAAACGGATTTGCAAGAAGTCTTCCCTTATTAAATCTGTATAATCATACTCTTTATAGGTTTTGTAAAATACAGAATAATTTTTCATCACTCACGCTATTCATTGTAGAACCGTTAACAAAAGTTCCAAAATTTATTTTTTATTGGACCTCAAAAAAAATAACCACAATAAAAAGCAAGGGTTTTACTTTGAAATAATAAATTTATTCAAAGCAAAACCCTTACTAAATCTGAGACTTAATGATATTTAGTCCTTCATAATTTCCTGTTGATGGCGAACAGATTCTTCGTGAATGGCTACCAAAACAGTTTTCATAAATTCAGCGTCCATACCCATTTGCTCGGCTTGCGAAATACGTTTTTGCAAAATCTCATCATAACGCTGCACTTGCAAAATAGGCATATTATGTTCCTTTTTATACTGACCAATTTCTTTGGAAACACGCATACGACGGGCTAATAATTCAAGCAAGCTATTATCCAATTCATCTATTTGACGACGTAGAGCTGAAAGATTTTCAGTAGTTTGCGTAATGTCCCTGATTACAATGGTATTCATAATAAAGTCCAACACTTCGGGCGTAACTTGCTGCGAAGCATCGCTCCAAGCTTTATCTGGATTGCAGTGCGATTCGATAATTAAACCGTCGAAATTTAAATCCATGGCTTGCTGACAAAGTGGTGCAATTAATTCCCTACGACCTCCAATATGGCTGGGGTCACAAACAATCGGAAGATTTGGAATTTGACGATGCAGCTCAATTGGAATATGCCATTGTGGTAAATTGCGGTAAATCTTTTTATCAAATGAGCTAAAACCACGATGTATAGCACCAATCCGTCTGATACCAGCGTTGTGAATACGCTCGATGGCGCCAATCCACAAATCCAAATCGGGATTCACCGGATTTTTAATCAATACAGGAATATCAATACCTTCCAATGAGTCAGCAATTTCTTGCACTGCGACTGGAGTAGCCGATGTACGAGCTCCAATCC
>JBBSCW010000083.1:0-10846 GCA_038249855.1 Bacteroidales bacterium | reverse complement strand
CACAGCTTTCCATCAGACCATGCCCGAATATGCTTACATGTACGGAATTCCATATTCACTTTATAAAAAATATGGCATTCGTCGCTATGGATTTCATGGTACAAGCCACCGCTATGTTTCGAAACGTGCCTGCGATTTCTTAGGATTAGATTATGCTAATACAAAATTAATTACAGCTCATATTGGAAACGGTGCTTCTATTTCTGCCATCGAAAACGGCAAATCTGTTGACACTTCAATGGGCTTTACTCCTATCGAGGGACTGATGATGGGTACGCGTTCGGGTGATGTCGATTTAGGTGTGGTTACATTCCTGATGGAGAAAGAAATGATTGGTTCTGCATCTGTTTCTACATTATTTAACAAACACAGTGGAGTATTGGGTGTTTCTGGAATTTCCTCGGATATGCGCGATATAGAAAACGCCATTGCACAAGGAAACGAACGAGCTAAATTAGCTTTAGATATGTATGAATATCGTATAAAAAAATACATTGGCTCGTATCTTACTGCTTTGAATGGGGTGGATGTGCTTGTATTTACAGGCGGTGTAGGCGAAAATCAAACTGGTTCCAGGTGGAATGTGTGTGCCAATTTAAGTTTTATGGGTGTCAAAATTGATCCTGAATTGAATAAAGTTCGTGGTAAGGAAATACTTATCAGCACACCTGATTCTACGGTTAAAGTAGTGGTTATCCCTACCGACGAGGAATACATGATAGCTTCGGACACTTTGAAAATAATAGAGCAACTGCCCTAACCCTGCCCCTAACTCCTGAAGGGGAATAAGACGCAGTCGGTTTGGAAAGGTTTTAGATTTGGAGAATTTGGGATTTGAAAAATAATTGTCTCCTGTTAAGTGATTGAAGGTAAATTTATTATTTATTCAACGTATATAATTTCTTTTTTATATAAAAGTAATGATTGAGTAAGGGACAAGCGGTTTCCCATCCGCTTGAAACAGTTCTCATCAAGCGGATGGGAAACCGCTTGTCCCTTGTCTTCTTGATATTATATTTACAATGAAAGAATAAACAATATTTCTCTTCTCATTTTTTGCCTAAGCCTTTGCCTAAGCCTTAATTGATTTGTTTCCTTGTTAACTCGTTTACTTGTCAACTCGTTTACTATTATTCTAATTATAAACTTACAATTATGTTATTTAACATCTCATTACTCGAATGGATTGGATATTTAGGTTCAATTTTGGTGGCGGTATCGCTTACCATGAGTTCTATCAAGAAATTACGCTGGTATAATTTAATTGGAGGGGCCGTTTTCTCGTTCTATGGTTTTGCCATTGGTGCTTTGCCAGTTGGGTTTCTCAATTTATTTATTGTAATTGCCGATGGATATTATTTGTACCTGATTTATGCTCAAAAGGATTCATTTAAGGCTATTGTGGTAGATACAAACGATGCATATTTGCAGTATTTTCTCCAATTTCATAAAAAAGAAATCAATGAATTCTTTCCTCGTTTTGAACTATCTTTGTTGAAAGATGAAGTTCATAACAAAAACATTTTTGTTTTCATGCTTTTGCGAAATGCCTTGTTAGCAGGAGTATTTATGGGAGTTAAAAACAACCATATACTTTATTTGCATCTCGACTTTGTTACTGCTCCTTACCGCGATTTAAAGCCTGGTGAATTTATTTATGATAAAAACATACAACTTCTCAAGGAGCAAGGAATCAAACAAATCATTTGCAATACCGAAAATATAAAGCACGAGAAATACTTGAAAACGATGGGTTTTGAAGTTCAATCTATTAAAACACAAAATATTTACGTAAAGAATATTGGTTAAAGAAGCCCCCTCAATCCTCCAAGGGGGACTTAAAGACTTATTTGATATTTACTTATAATTACTTCCTTGATTGAAATAATCCAAAAAATTCCGTCTCAAAAAGCACTGTACACTAAGCTTTTTGAGGCGGTTTTTTGTGTCGTTTAGCGTTTTTTGAATAATTACAAAGTAAGCAAAATAATATATTTTCTCCATTTTGTTCTCAGGATGATAAAGCTGACTTTGAATGTAATCAACACTTAAATAGTAAAAAGTAACTGTTTAAATAGTAAATTCTTCAAAGATAATTTTCGCTCTATATAAATAATGCTTATCTTAGCAGAATAAAACCATCCACCTTGCGAGTTCATTAAACTCCATAAAATCAGATATTTACAATGAGTTCGTTTACACATCTTCACGTCCATTCCTATTTTTCAATTCTCGATGGCATGTCGTCTATTTCAGGCCTAGTTGATAAAGCATCACAAAGTGGAATGAATTCAATTGCATTGACCGACCATGGAAATATGTTTGGCGTCAAGGAGTTTTTCAATTATACCAAAAAGAAAAATGACAAAATAAAGAATAAAATAAAGGAACTTGAAAACTCTCTGAAATTGGAGGGAATTAGTCCTGAAATGAAAACTGAAATTGAGAATTTAATACTCGAAACTCAGAAAAAACTATTCAAACCTATACTTGGTTGCGAGGCGTATGTGGCTCGCAACGACCGTCATTCCAAAAGTATGCCAGTTGATCGCAGTGGTTATCATTTAGTATTATTGGCAAAAAATAAAATTGGTTATAAAAACCTGATGAAGTTGGTTTCTTTGGGCTGGATGGAAGGTTTTTATTACCGCCCCCGAATTGACCATGAAATACTTGAAAAATACAGCGAAGGCCTCATTGCTTCATCGGCTTGTTTGGGTGGTGAGATACATAAATACGTGGAATCTGGTAATTTGCAAGGTGCAGAAGAAGCAGCTCTTTGGTATAAAAAAGTTTTTGGCGACGATTATTATATTGAACTTCAACGACATAAAACGGACAAACCAAATGCTAACTACGAATGCTTTGACAAGCAACAACTTCAGAATATAGAGTTAATTAAAATTGCTCGCAAAACAGGTATTAAATTAGTCGCTACTAACGATGTACATTTTGTAGAAGAAGAACACGGCGATGCACACGAACGCTTGATTTGCCTCAGCACAGGCAAGGATTTGGACGATCCATCGCGTATGCGCTACACAAAACAGGAGTATTTAAAATCTCCTGAACAGATGTTGCAAATTTTTGCCGACATACCGGAAGCACTTGAAAATACGGTGGAAATTGCCAATAAAGTAGAGTTTTACGATATTGACTCCTCGCCCATGATGCCAGTTTTCCCTATTCCAGAAGAATTTGGAACCGAGGAAGAATATAAAAGCCGATTCACCGAAGCCATGCTTCAAGAAGAGTTTGGAAGCGGCTACGAAACCCTAGGTGGTTACGAAAAAGTAGTTCGTGTAAAACTCGAAGCAGATTATCTTACAAAATTATCCTACGAAGGCGCCAAAATGAGATATGGCGAAGACTTGGATAGTGAGAAAATGGAGCGAATTGATTTTGAGCTGAACGTAATGAAAACCATGGGTTTCCCAGGTTATTTCCTTATCGTACAGGATTTTATCAGTGCTGCTCGTGGTATGGGCGTTGCAGTTGGTCCGGGTCGTGGTTCGGCTGCTGGTTCAGTTGTAGCATATTGTTTGCGAATTACCGATATTGATCCACTGAAATACGACTTGCTTTTCGAACGTTTCTTGAATCCTGACAGAATCTCGATGCCTGATATTGATATCGACTTCGATGATGATGGACGTGGTCAGGTTTTACGTTGGGTAACAGAGAAATATGGGAAAGAAAGGGTGGCTCATATCATTACTTATGGTACGATGGCCACCAAATCGTCCATTAAAGATGTGGCTCGTGTACAAAGACTACCACTTGCCGAAGCCGACAGATTAACCAAACTTATACCTGACAAATTTCCAGAAGGTCCTGACGGAAAAGCCCCCAAAGTAAGTATTGCTAACTGCTTAAAATACGTACCCGAATTACAAAAAGCAAGAAATTCGTCCGATTTGAATCTATCGAACACGTTGAAATACGCTGAAATGCTCGAAGGCACTGTTCGACAGACTGGTGTTCATGCCTGTGGTATTATCATTGGTGCTGACGATTTGATGAATTTAGTACCACTTAGTGTTGCTACTGACAAAGAGACCAATGGCGAAATGCTTGTTACGCAGTACGAAGGTTCTATAATTGAAGAGATTGGATTGATAAAAATGGACTTTTTGGGTCTGAAAACGCTTTCCATTATCAAGGAGTCAATTTCGAATATAAAAAAATCGAAGAAAATTGAGTTGGATATTGACACTATCCCGATTGATGATAAAGAAACCTACGAATTATTCAGCAAAGGTTTAACGGTAGGCACATTCCAGTTTGAGTCAGCCGGAATGCAAAAACATTTGCAAGCACTTCAACCTACACAGTTTGAGGATTTGATTGCCATGAATGCCTTGTATCGTCCGGGACCGATGCAATATATTCCTCAATTTGTGAATAGGAAGCACGGCAGAGAAACCATCGAATATCCATTCCCTGTAATGGAGAAACGCCTGAGTGAAACCTACGGAATTACAGTCTATCAGGAACAAGTCATGCTTCTGAGTCGCGATTTGGCAGGTTTTACACGTGGACAGTCCGACGAGTTGCGTAAAGCAATGGGTAAAAAGCTGGTAGACAAAATGGCTGATTTGAAAGTGAAATTCATCGAAGGCTGTCAGACAAATGGTTATGGACCGTTGCCAGTTATTGAGCAAATATGGGCAGATTGGGCTGAATTTGCGAAATATGCTTTCAATAAATCGCACGCTACTTGCTATTCGTGGATTGCCTATCAAACGGCCTACCTAAAAGCACATTTCCCAGCTGAATTTATGGCCGCCAACTTAACCCGCAACAAAGATGACATAACCGAGGTTGGCAAGTTCATGGATGAATGTAAAAATTTAGGTATGAGCGTGATGGGTCCCGATGTGAACGAGAGTGATCTGAATTTCACTGTAAATAAAGACGGTAATATACGATTCGGATTGGGCGGAGTTAAAGGTGTTGGCGAAGGTGCTGTGTTGGCAATTATTGATGAGCGAAATAATAATGGACGATTCCAAAGCGTATTCGATTTTATTGAACGGGTAAATCTGACCACTTGCAACAAGCGAACAATTGAAAGTTTGGCTCTATGCGGTGCGTTCGATAGTTTTTCTGATATTCGTCGGGAGCAATTTTTCATTGAAAATAGTAAATCCGAAATTGTACTCGATACCATTATTCGGTATGGAAATAAGTTCCAAAACGATCAGGCAATGAATCAAAATTCGCTTTTTGGAGATTCGAATGCCATTGAGATAACCAAACCCGAAATTCCTTATGCACCAGAATGGTCGCCATTGGAAAAACTCAATAAGGAGCGGGATTTAATTGGTATGTATTTGTCGGCGCATCCGCTGGACGAATTTGAACTCGAAATTAATCATGTTTGCAACACCACAACTTCTGATTTAAAGGATTTAGCCTCGCTGGAAGGCAAACCACTTCGTATCGGGGGCATGGTAACAAATTTCCGCCATGCCACGTCTAAGGCAGGCAATGCGTATGGTGTATTTACGCTCGAAGATTATGTTGGAGCTTTCGAGTTTGCACTTTTTGGAAACAATTATGTAGAGTTACAAAAATATATGATCAAAGATATGTATTTATATATCACAGCTATAGTTCAGGAAAGAGGCAGTGATTATAAATTCAAAAAACCTTCCGACCCAGATAAACCAAGGGAAATAGAATTGAAAATACAGAAAATTGAGATATTTAGAGAAATAAAGGATAAGTTAGTGGAAACCTTAACGGTAACCATCCCGCTGCAACAAATAGATGCCGATTTTGTAATTGAGTTTTCAGAAATGGTGCTAAAAAACAAGGGAAGTGTAAATTTGTATGTCAATATTGTAGACGAAAATTCTCCAAATAAAGTAAAATTATTCTCGCGGCAGAACAGGTTGAAAATCAATCCTGAGGTCTATCATAAATTAAAAAAAGCAAAAGAAGAAGGCAAAATCGTTTTTCAAGTTAATTAATTTTGATAGTTTATATCAATAACTATATTTTTTAATCTATTAAAACAATTTGCGTTATTCTATGTTTTTATAAAGTGTATTCATTTGTATATCAAAACAAATTTATTGGACGAATTTCTCTAAACACCGAACCAGAAAGTAATTACAGAAAAAAAATATTCATTTAAAAATACAAATAAGTTATGGCATTAGAATTAACCGATGGAAACATCAAAGAATTTATCAACAGCGGAAAACCAGTAGTAATCGATTTTTGGGCAGAATGGTGTGGCCCTTGTCGCATGGTAGGTCCAATTGTTGAAGAGCTTGCAAAAGAATACGAAGGTCAGGTAATCATTGGAAAAATGGACGTTGACGAAAACACTGAAACTCCTAACGAATATGGTATCAGAAACATTCCAACCATATTGTTTTTTAAAGATGGTCAGGTAGTTGACAAACAAATTGGTGCAACTCAAAAAACAGTATTAGCAGCTAAAATTCAAGCTTTATTGTAGATCTTTTCAATTCTTATAGAGAAACTAAAAAATATAAGGCGAGACATTAACGGTAATACCAGCGTCTCGCCTTATTTTGCTATAGATATTCTCTGATCGATGTTTTCAATATCTATATAGATTTATAGTTTTTCTTCCTTGTTTATTCGTTTACTTGTGACTTGTTTACTATAAATAGCAAATTCAATCTTGCTTTTTATTGATCATCCAAGCCGAAAATACATTGATGTAATTCCAGAATGATTGTATAAGATTGTCGGGTAGCTGTGTTTCTAGCAAAGCCACTTTATAACATTCCAACCATACTTTCCTCCCTTTCTCATCGATTTCGAAAGGAGCATGTCGATTTATAAGCATTGGTCTACCTCTATTCTGATTGAAATAATCAGGTCCGCCACAAATCTGAATTATAAAATCAGCCGAACGAACTGTGGCTTTTTTAAACTCTACATCATTCATGGGGAATAAATGTGAAATGGCGCTTTCACGCATCAATTCATAATGCCTATTTATCATCTTGCGAATCCCAACTTCACCTAAAAGTTCCAAGAAATCTGTGTGAGGCCTGGTTACATCTGGTCGTTGACCAAGATGGTATGTTGATATTTCTAAATTCATTTGTCTGTTTTGTGTAATGTGTAATCACTATTCTGCTCCTCGCAAAATTCAAGAATCTCTGCTGTCCGAAGATTCATTAGATATCAAAACAGTTTAGAATATAGAATGTTTATTCTGTGTGAAGTTTGAAATAAAAAAAACTGCTACTCAAATAACAATTTAACCCACATTGCAGCAATTTCGAAAGAATTTATTGCTAATCAGCAATTTGCTACTCTCGGAATTCCAATCTGAGCACTACATGTTTTTTCTGTGTAAAAGGAGTGTATTTGTATTTTAGTGCATCATACATGCTTTATACTATTTGGTTTGGATCCTGAGCAATGTTGTATTAGAATAAATAGGTCTTTGTCGTTTTGAGCAAAAGTGCTAACAGACTTTTGGGTGTTCATTATTCGTTCAACCCCCGTCCAGTCACTATGTATTTCCTCCTTTTTTAGTTGATGTGTCTAATTCTACTTTACCAATTTAAAATTTCGACCCCCAAACCCCAGTCCTCACCCCAGCCCTCTCCAAAAATAGAGAGGGAGGAAGATGGGCTTTAAGACGCAGTTTGTGTAAATCTGAATTTAATTAAAACGAAACTCCCAATGAAAGAAACAAAACTTTAAGACGCAGTTTGTGTAAATCTGAATTGCGTAAATCGACTCCTAATTTCACTCTTAAGCCCCCATTTGGGGGTTTGGGGGTCAATATAGAATTTGTTTCTTTTATTTTAGTAAAGTAGAACTAATGGCAATTACCTTCCAATAAGCCAACAAGCACATACGTACTTCTTGTGATAAAAGGGACGCAGGTCAAGGTCGGTTTTCAGAGTTCTACAGATAGCTTCCATTTCAGGTATGGTATTATGAAACTGCTAGATATTTTCTTCGGAGTTTCCTGGCAATGAAGTACGAAGGAAGTAAATCTCACTCCGTGCATAGATGTCAAAATCTAGTTTTACAGTCCAACTCACGGCTGTCGCTATCCGAAGTTTAACTGTTTTTTTGTGGTTTTTCACTTTGACTTTCTTTTTCTCTGTGTTTTTTGACTTGCATGGGACAGGAAAGGTCAAAATCGGAGTAAATTATTTTTGCAATAAGCATAAAAAAGTATTTGAAAAACTATTTGATGATTATTTACTTCAAAATCTTCAAATTACTCGTAATCATGTATCTTTGCCAACAGTAAGCTCCATGCCAACTTAAAAACAAATTATTTAAAGATGAAAACACCTATTTCAACATGTTTGTATTGTCAAAACAATGAAACATTAAAACAATTAATGATTAAAATCTGCGATTTGGAAGTATCACAGCTATTCTTATTTAAAGAGCAGTCATACTTAGGTCGCTGTAATGTGGTCTATAATGATCATGGTGTTGATTTTCACGAATTGAGCGATAAGCAACGCAATGCATATATGAAAGATGTGGCAACGGCTGGGGCAGCTATTACAAAGGCATTTAACCCTGATAAGATTAACTATGGTGCTTATGCTGACACCATTTCTCATTTACACTTTCATGTGGTTCCAAAGTACAAAGATGGATATGGATTTGGAGGAATTTTTGAAATGAACCCACAAAAAGTTACTCTTTCAGATGCTGAATATGCAGAAATAATTGAAAAAATCAAAGTTGAATTATTAGGCAAATAATTTAAACTATCTATTGCTTTGAATGCAAATTCTATCCTATCTAAATATGAGAAGACGAATAATAGGTGCTTGTTTATTTTCTATCTATTTTTCACATCTATATCGAGTGCTAAAATAATCCAAGTTTCTAAAAATGCAGCGGTTTATAAAACTATACAATCTGCTGTAATTATTGCTAATTCTGGCGATACCGTATTAGTTAAATCCGGAGTTTACAATGAGTTTGTTACAATTGTAAAATCGGGAGCTGACGGAAACTATATCAGCATTTTGGGGGAAGAAGGTGCAACAATCGATGGAACTGGACTTAGTTGTTCTGATGTGTGCGGATTAATTTATATGGAAAATAAGTCCTATATAAAAGTGGAGGGATTTGTTATTAAAAATGCAGTTTACAACTCAGTAGCAACTTTTCAATCGGGAGTTTGGGTCAGAGGGAGCGGCACTAATATTGAGATTAGAAACAACAAAGTATCGAATATCGTGAATTCGCTAAAAAATTCAGGATGCCATGGAATAGCTGTTTATGGAATAAGTGGAACAGCCTCGTTAAAGAATATAATTATTGATGGTAATGAGGTTTTTGATTGCTTAACGGGCTGGAGCGAAGCCATGGTGTTGAATGGAAATGTTGATAGGTTCATTGTTTCTAATAATTCAGTACATGACAACAATAATATTGGAATTGTATTTATCGGACATGAGGGTGAATGTCCTGTTGCACAAAATGATCAAGCTCGCAATGGCATTTGTACTGACAATCGGGTGTACAACATTACTTCTAAAGGGAATTTAGCGTATGGTAATGAGCAATCAGCAGATGGTATCTATGTTGATGGGGGCTTAAATATTATAATTGAACGCAACATAATTGATAAATGCGACATCGGGATAGAACTTGCCAGCGAACATTTAGGAAAAAAACACCGAGAATATTACTGTCCGAAATAACTTTGTTTCAAGGTCGGTACAGGGCAACTTGCAAGCTGGTGGGTATGATAGCAAAAGAGGAAATGCAGTGAATTGTTTATTTATTAACAATACGACTTACCAATCTGCTGCTGGTGAGTTGGTTTTACAATATAATTGTAATAGAATAACAATTAAAAATAATATTTTTGTTGGAAAACAGGGACTTGATTATTTAAGTCAGTGGGGGTCGAAAAACACTAATATTACCGTCAGCAATAATATTTATTGGGGAAAAGGAGAAAATAATACTGGTGCATGGGCTGATGGTTTAGCTAAGTATGTTAATCCAAAACTGATTAGTCCTCCAACAGATTTACATATCGGAGCAAACTCACCAGCAATTGATAATGGCATTTTAGTAGATGCTGGTATGATTGATATTGATAAACAAACCCGAATTATAGGCGATAAAATAGATATTGGAGCCGATGAATTTGATACTTCGGCGGGAGTGTTTATTCCAAATACAGCTAATAAATTCCCCTTCAATATTTATCAAAACACTACCAATCTAGAACTTGTAGTAGAATTATGTATGCCCGCTGAAAATTTAAGTTTAGGACTTTTTAATCTCGCTGGTCAATGTGTGTTCAAAAAGAACTATCATCAGGTTTCAAGAATAAGCGAGAAATCTGACCCCATTTCAAGTCCTGGTGTTTATATCTTCGACATATTAAAGGATGGTGAAAAACATCATGGTAAAATCTACATTTTGAAGGGCTGACATTCTTCAAAATCAGGTTTGTATAAAAAGTAAAATTGCGTAATGACTGTAAAGAATACAGTTTAATAAGTTCGACATAGCCGATAAGTGAATATTTTTTATTGTGTAGAAAAGCTTTGTTTATTACAGCTTTTTGCACTTTTTTTGTGCTTTTTAATTATCAGAATTATTTCAATTTGATAGTTTTCGTGGTCTTAAATATTTAAAGTGCTTAAATTTGCTCTGTTATTATAGAGATTTGTCATTTCGCATCTCGTTTTTTAAACGAATAATTAATGATACGTTATATCTATTAGAGTGATAGTACTTTTGTAGAATGAATTTTATGTTGAATAGCAGCATATATATTGGATACTTAAAAAATACAATTGTATGAAGTTTACTAAAATGCACGGCACTGGCAATGATTATATTT
>JBBSCW010000082.1:0-10946 GCA_038249855.1 Bacteroidales bacterium | reverse complement strand
GACAATATCTTTCAGCCTGCTAGGTTATTTGCTTCAGCAGCGGTTCTGAATATACGTACACTTTCACCTCGTTTCCAAGGTTCAAAAACTACAAATGGACAGATTTCGTTCAAAACTGGTTCTTTTGGTCTATTGAATCCATCTTTCTTTTGGCAACAAAAAATTAATACTAAATTTTCAACTTCATTCAGTGGCGAATGGCTTTCGGCGAATGGTGAATATCCTTATTTGCTGAATTATAGCTATTTGGACACCGGAATTGAATCTCGCGAAACCCGCAAAAATACCGATGTACAGAATCTTCGTCTCGAAGGTGGTTTCTATGGCACTTTCTCCGAAAATGAATCAGCCTACCTAAAAGCTTATTATTATAGCTCCGAACGTGGATTGCCAGGCGCAACGATTTTGTACAATACCGATAATTTCTCGTCGCAACGCATGTGGGATGCAACCTTTTTTACACAGGCACATTACGAAAAAGATTTCAGCAAACTTCTTTCGGTCCAACTTAACGCCAAGTACAATCATGGAATGTTGCATTATTTGGATACTACTTACCTGAACCAACTTGGTCGGATGGAAAGTATTTACAAGCAAAGTGAATATTACGCCTCGGCATCCTTTCTTTACAAAGCATTTCAAAATTTTTCTTTTTCGTTTGCCACCGATGGTTTTGTAAATAAAATGACTGCCGATTTTGAAACCGATGCCTTGGATGCTGAATTTGCTAACCCAACTCGTACTAGTTTGTTAACGGTTTTGGCTGCCAAATACGTCTCCAATCAATTTTTAGCAACAGCGAGTGTTTTGTCGACCTTGGTTAATGAGCAAGTAAAAGTTGGAACTCCTGCTGATAATCAACACCGATTCTCACCTTTTCTTAGTTTTGTATACAAACCATTTGAAAATCACGATTTAAGGCTTCGTGCTTTTTATAAAAATATTTTCAGACTGCCTACTTTCAACGATTTATATTATTCGCGGATAGGAAACTCAAAACTCAAACCTGAAACTACGAATCAGTTTAATGTAGGAATCACTTATTCGGTTTCGCCTAATGTTTGGATGCCACTATTGTCAGTAACAGTTGATGGTTATCGCAACTATGTGCAAGATAAAATTGTAGCCATGCCCACTAAAAATATTTTCGTGTGGAGTATGCTTAATTTAGGAAAAGTTGAAATCACGGGTCTTGATTTGACTGCTGAAACCACACTTAAATTCTCAGATAAAATTGGTTTTCTGATGGGTGGAACTTATACATATCAACGAGCGTTGGATGTAACTACTCAGGGCAGTGGAACTTACCAACATCAGATAGCTTATACACCACGCGTTTCGGGCTCAGGAAAAGTTGGTATTGAAACTCCTTACGTAGACATTTCGTACTCAGTTTTGTGGTCGGGAAAACGATATGGAGGATTTCAGAATTTCGATATAAATCGTTTACCAGGATATTCCGATCACAGTATTTCAGCTATGCGAATGTTTAAAATCAAAGAGAAAGAATTAACCCTCAATTTGGAAGTACTTAATCTGATGAATGAAAATTATGCCATTGTCAAATGGTTTCCCATGCCTGGAAGATCGGTGAGAAGCACGGTTAAATTAAGATTCTAATGGAATTAAAAAACTGATATTGAATTCAATTAACTTTTAAATGCTAAATATTTAATTTGTAAATTATTATAATGTATATTTTAAAATATGTAAGGGTCATGCGGTTTTCAACCGCATATAAAGTCATAGTGCGTGCGATTGCTTTACTTTTTCTGACCACTTCCTGCGATGATATGCAAGACAAATTGCCCGATGGAACTTTGCCGCCGAACAAAGAAGTCTCACAAATTTTTGTGTTGTGTGAAGGATTGTTCAATATGAATAATAGCACCTTGGCTATGTATAATTTTGCGACTCAAAAAACTGATAAAGACTTTTTCCTTTCGGTCAATAAGCGTGGTTTGGGCGATACTGCCAATGATATGGAATTGTATGGAAGTAAACTTTATGTAGTAGTAAACGTATCGAGCCAGATTGAAATTTTAGATGTCGAAACAGGTGTTTCAGTTAAGCAAATACCGATGTTCGACGAGCATGGCATAGCAAGACAACCTCGTTATATCTGTTTCGATAAAGGGAAAGCATATGTTAGTTCATTCGATGGAACTGTGACGAAGATTGATACTGCAACTTTGACGATAGATAAAATTATTCGTGTAGGAAAAAATCCCGAAGGAATCTGTGTTGCCAACGGAAAACTTTATGTAACAAATTCGGGTGGTCTCGATTATCCAAATTACGACAATACAGTTTCTGTTATTGATATGGGAACATTTACTGAAATTAAAAAAATAGAAGTCGCAACGAATCCATTTAAAATTCAAGCTGATAGTCAAGGAGATGTGTATTTAACATCTAGAGGAAATTACGGTGGAAATGGCTGCCTATTTCAACGTATTGACTCAAAAACTGATTTGTTAGAACATACGTATAAAGATATTAATGCACTGAATTTTACCATACATAACGATACGGCTTATATTTATAATTACGATTTTGGAAATGCAGCTTCGTGGGTAAAGGTTTTTGATTGCAAGCAAGAAAAGATTGTATTAGAAAATTTTATAAATGATGGTACTCAATTAACTACACCATTCGCAATCAGCATAAACCCGCTTAATTCGGATGTTTATATAACGGATGCTCAGCAATTTACAGTATGGGGAAATGTATTGTGCTTTGATAAAACAGGAAAATTGAAATTTAAAATTCAGGAAATCGGCCTGAATCCTAATAAAATAGTTTTTAAACTAAAATAATTAGTGTGCTATTTTTAGAAATACAAAGACACAAAACAACACAAAAAATCAATCCAAAACATATAGGTTAAGTTAAGTATTCCGGAAAAATACTATTGTACTTTACATAACTATTAACATCCTTGCTAGTCATGAGGATAGGATTTTTATGGCTCAAAATTAAAGTAAAAAAATTTTATAAACAATTGAAAATGAAAAGAATTACTATTTATTTAATGTTTTTATCTGTCTTTATTCCTTTGTTGCTAAATGCACAAAATTCAGAAAAAATTACACGTGTTTTAGAGTATAAACCTGCGCCTGGGCAACAGATTAATAGGTTGTTCCCGTCAGCTGCAATGAGTACCAACGCCGCAGATGCTTTGACTTTTGCATCAAGCTGTTTAGTTGCCAATAAATCATTGTTAGGTCTAGGGGCTTTTGGTGGATATGTGGTGGTTGGTTTTGACCATCCAATCGTAAATGTTGCAGGCGAATATGACTTTAAAGCTTTAGGGAATGCTTTTACGAATGGCTCAGAACCCGGTATCGTAATGGTTTGTCAGGACTTGAATAAGAATGGAATTCCTGACAGTGATGAACCATGGTATGAATTGGCCGGTTCAGATTATAAGAAATCAAACACAATCCACAATTATGAATTAACTTATTATCGTCCTGATCCAGATGGTTTAAAATCAAATATTCGCTGGACTGACAATCAAGGTGGCGAAGGAGTTGTAACACATATCTCATTTGCAGGTCAAGCGTCTATGTATCCACTTTGGATTGCTGAAAATACATTGACTTATAAAGGTACATTATTAGCTGATAATGGTATTCAAAAAGGAACGATGTGGTCATTGCCTGCTTTGGGTTGGGGATATGTGGATAATCAACCGAATAATTCCACTAACGATAGAATTGGATTCGATATTGATTGGGCGGTTGATGATAGTGGAAATCCAGTTAAATTAGCTTCTATCGATTTTATAAAAGTGTATACGGGTATGGTGCAAGAAGCTGGTTGGTTGGGCGAAACTTCTACTGAGTTTGCTGGAATTGTTGACTTGCATCCAACTGCGGTGTTAACTGCTTATCCTCCAACTACAAATGGTTTTATTACACTCGATTTGCAAAATACTACAACTTTAGCTTCTAGACCGTTATTACCAAATTCTCATTGGTCTGAAACTTATTCCGAAAATGTCTATCTAGAATCACAGAACTTTATTTTCTCACATCGCAATGGTTGGGGAGGATCGTATTGGGATGGATTTACCATATCAAATCATGCTGATAATATTGATCATGGAAATGACGGATCAGGTGGTTGGGTTAGAAATCAATGGGGTTCTATGGCCAAAGGAGGCGTTAATGGTGAAGGTTCAAACTTCTTAGTTGGTTATTGGGGTGCTTACAACGATGGAGTAGCTACGAATGTAACCGAGTCTTCAAACTTCGTAATGTTCAACGATGGAAAGACCTATAAAGCTACATGCGTTTATATAAATAATTCGCCATGGCCTTATTATGGAATTAAAGATGGTGATACTTTTGCACGTCAATTTGTACAAGGTGATTATTTCAAATTGATTGCTAAGGGTTTCGCTGCTGATGGAACAACTGTTACAGGAACATCCGAATTCTACTTAGCTGATTACCGTTCTGTAAATCCAACTCAATGGAAGTTGAACACAACTTGGGAATGGATGGATTTGACCGCATTGGGCGAGGTTTCGTACATTCAATTCACTATGAAATCTACTGATAGCGGAGAATATGGTATGAACACCACGGGATTGTTCTGTATGGATAAACTGACTCTTCAGAAAGTCAATAACCCTGGGACAAGTACAGATTTTCAGTCACAAAATATCAAAGCATATCGTTCGGGTAATACTCTATATAAATTACCACAGGGTGCCGAAATTCAGATTGTGCGATTGAACGGAACCGTTTATTATCAAGGAAAGATCACTCAGTCGGAAATGATTTTACCTGCTAATGAGTTCCTTATAATTAAAATTCAATCGAACGATAATAGGTTAATCATTAAATAGAATTTATAGTTTCTAAGCAAAACTATTCTGCTGGTTTACCAAAACGAAACAGCGACCCTGTGAAGAGTCGCTGTTTTTAATATTTTTCAACAATGTGAGCTTAGTATTGCCCAGTTTGTAAAAGCACCAATGTACAAGCTTCTTCGAATCCAATTCCATTCTCGGTAAGCAATTCTTCAAAATCAGGATTCTCAGTGCCAGGATTGAAAATTACACGTTGCGGTTTTAGCGAAATTATATAATCGTAATAATCCGGTTGCCTTTGTGGTCCGATATACATAGTTACTGTATCTATTTCACTATACTGTTTTCTTTCACTATCTATCTTCCTACCGAAAATCTCATCATTCCTGAGTCCTAATAATTCAATTTCGTGTCCGTAATGCAAGAGCCGTTCAGCAGCTTTGTAAGCGTAACGATCGGGATTGTTACTTGCTCCGATTATTAAAGTCTTTTTCATAATTGTTTAGTTGATAGTATAATACAAAGATAATTTATTTACAGGAAACAAAAAAGTTGAAACAATCGAAAATTTCTTCCTTTGTAGCGGTTTGATTGATTTTTATCTCGCCTATATCAGAAAGTAGCGTGAAATTTATTTCGTTTGAATCGTTTTTCTTGTCGTGAGTCATTAGTTCGAGCAGGGGTTCATAATCGTTTTTTGTAATTTGAAATGATCCGTAAAACTCACTTATAAGCATGTTTAATCTCAATACTTCCTCTTTTGGAAATCCTAGTTTTACATGCGACAGATAAAGCTCGCAAAGTAAACCCCACATTACTGCGTAGCCGTGCAAAACGGGTTTGTTAATTCGATATGACATGCTTTCAAATGCGTGTCCAAAAGTATGACCCAAGTTAAGTGCTTTGCGAATGTTTTTTTCGTGTGGGTCTTTTTCTACTATATTTTCTTTGATTCTAATACTCCTTTTTACTAAGGTTTTTAGCACATCCAAATTAATATTTTCGAGATCGAATTTCAGAATTTCTTCCCATTCTGCTTTGGTATCAATCAAAGCGTGTTTCACCATTTCGGCATAGCCTGAACGAATATTTTCAATATCAAGTGTTTTGAAAAAGTCGATGTTGATAATTACTTTTTCAGCAGGAGTAAAAGTACCAATTTCGTTTTTAAGCCCTAGGAAATTGATGCCTGTTTTTCCGCCTGTTGCAGCATCCACAGCCCCAAGTAGCGAAGTTGAAACGTTGATATACCTGATTCCTCGTTTAAAGGTAGAGGCTGCAAAGCCACCAATATCCGTAATCATTCCTCCACCCACATTGATAAGTAGAGATTTTCGGTTAGCATTATTTTCACTTAGATACTTCCAAATAATCGCTGCTGACTCAATGTTTTTATTTTCATCGCCGCTTGGAATACAAATCAAATGACTGTCTTTTAGTTTGTCAGATTTCAGCACCGTTGGTAAACATAAATGCTCAGTATTGGTGTCGGTTAGAATAAATATATTTTTTGAATCTTGCTTTCCAATTGCATTATTCAAATCATCTATAAAATTCTCACTTATTATTGTATTAGCTTGGCTCATCTTTATGTTTAATTTAATTTCTCAAGAAATCTCTCTGTCTTTCAACCCTTTACATATTAATTGATATTCTTCATCATGCCTTTTGTATTCGGGCGTTGAGGAGTGTTTGAATTATTCGGTGTGGATCTAGTATTATTTGGCGTATTATTATTTTTAGATTCTGTATCGTTATTTCCAGACTTTTCATCATCACCTCCAGTTTTGCCCATTAAACTGCTTGTCCCTATTTTCTCACGAGGTTTCTTAGCTATGGTAAGCATCACATCTTTACTGTTGGTCGGTCTTTCTTCGGCTATCCAAAAATAGTTTTTAAGGTACAAATCACCACCGGAAAGCTGTGTAATTGGATACATAATTCCACTCGATGCTGTTGTTAAAACGATTCTATCTACTTTTTTGTTTTTCAAATACATCACAACGAAACTACTTTCGGTTTTATTAATACCAATTAAAGTAGAATCGGCATCGTCTCGTGGATAATAAATAGTCTCGGCATTCCCATTCACATTGACTCTTCTCAATTCACCACTATCCATATAGGCTATAATTTCCTTCCCTGAAAGTTGATTGAAATAGAGTGAATCTTCTTGTTGAACAGCCATAGCTGCCCGTTGGATATGTATGTGGTCAATTTTATCGTTTTTAGTAAAAGCCTGGATAAATTCACCCGAAAGTTGATTTTTCTCGGCCCAAATCACTGGATCACCATGCATATTCATCACTGAATCACGAGCTGTATAGATCAAAGAATCACAGATTCCCTGGACATCATTTCGGTAAAAACGTACATTAAAAAAGCCCTTAGCCACATCGTAAGTCGAATCCTTCATTGTACGCAAAGTATCGGCATGTATCCAAAGCGTATCTTTACCCGACCAATCAATCAAAAGTGCAGAATCCGTAGCTAATCCCGTTTCGTTGTTCTCGTTATAATATACGTAATCGCCATAGAGCGTGTTTTTCTTCACGCTGTCGTTCATCGAAACATTGATAAATCCTTCGCCGTATTTTTTTGCTTTGTCGTAATAGATGGTATCACCAGTTAGCACTTTGCCATCCTTATGGATTATTTTTGATCTATCCAATAGCATCATTTGTTCAGCTCCGGTATTGTACCAGCCCTTGGTTGAGTAAATATTCGTTTCGTCTTGATACAGAATGTGAGTTGGCCCTACTATGTTAGCAATAGAAGTTTTGGTGTTATAATGCAATGTGTCAGAATTCATTACAAAACTCTTATTGACCAAATTTACATTTTTCTGAAACAATGCATCATTATTGGAAGTGTTGTATTCGCCCCAAGCAGATGTTAGGGTATTTTCAGGGTCAACAATTTTTCCTCCGTAACGGTAATATGCTAAATTAGTATTTCTATCAAAATCTAAACTATCGGTTGTGAGCCTCGTTTTCCGATTGTCGAGCCGCACGTTATGTCGCATGCGAGCCAGCTTTAAGTTACCATCATAATATAAAAAATCACCGTATACGAAAAGTGTATCGCCCTGAATGATACGAACATTGCTAAATGCGTCCAGAGAGTTTGCTTTTTCGTAGAAATAAGCACTGTCGCAGAACAATAATGCACCATCATGCCGAAATCTCACATTACCTTTTAATATCTGAACATCAGGATTTGTAAACTGATCGAAAGCCAAAGTTTCGGTGTTTTCAAGATAGACCAAACTCGTATTCTTGTTGTTCAAAGGGTTTACGATAGGAGCAAGGGGCGAAGGATTATTAAGTGGTCGCGTGATTCTTAATACAGGTTTTTTCTTTTTTTTAGTGTCCAGTTTGGGTGTCGGGTTCTGCATCTGCATTATCTCGTTTCGGAGTTGCCCCGGACGAACTTGCGCGAATGTATCGGACAAAAAGAAACAGAGCACACCGAGTAATACGATGTGCTTTATTTTTATTGGACTTATTTTGAAAAATGAGATAATATACTGCTTGAAATTCATTAAAAATAGTTTTTACTTTTTAATCCACCCTGGATATTGGAATTTACAATCTTGCCAAGCTGGATCTATACTAATGTAAGTTTCTTTTTGTTTCTTTACTATCCAATTATTGATGAACTTTTCTTTTTCTTTACCTTCGTAAAAGTTTTTAAGCATCTGATAATCGTCGATCATATTGGCTTTATGGTTTTCAGTTTTCGATTTTAATTTCACCACGGCTACCACTTCTTTGTTCGTGGTTGGGCTCATCATTGTAAATGGTTTCGAGATTTCGCCAACATTCATTGCGTATACCACTTTGGCAACTTCCTGTGGTAGATCTTGATATTCAAACTTCGACGAACCTGATTTCTCATTGAGCATCAAGCCAGCATTCATGGCAGTGGTTTTATCTTGCGAAAAATAAATTACAGCCTCTTCGAATGTGGTTTTACTTAATCGGATAAGATTGGAAATAGAATCGAGTTTTTCAATGGCTTTCGTTTTGTCGGACGATGAAACCTTTGGTTTAAGTAATATATGGCGGCAATTTAAACGGTCGCCACGTTTTTCGATGAGTTGAATGATATGATAACCAAATTCGGTTTGTACAATTCTTGATACTTTTTTAGGATCAGTCAGGTTAAAAGCTACCAATGAAAATTCCGATACAAGCTGTCCACGGCCCATAAATCCGAGTTCTCCTCCACGTTTTGCACTCTCTTCATCTTCTGAATACAAGCGAGCCAACACTGAAAATTCAGAACTTCCTTTGTTTACACGGTCGGTGAAGTCTCTCAATCTTTCTTTAATCCTATTCGATTCTTCGATGGGTACAGGCGGTTCAAAACTTATGATTTGCAACTCTACTTGGGCTGGAACACTGGGGATACTGTCGGTTGATAATCCATTGTAAAAGCGACGAACTTCTGCTGGAGTTGACTTTATATCACCCACCAATTTTTGCTGCATCTGCTGTATAATCATCTGATCGCGAAACATGGTACGCAAATCTTCACGTAGATTAACGGTGTTTTTACCGAAATACTCCTCCATCTTATCTTTAGAACCAATCTGTGAAATAAAGAAATTCAGCCTGTTTTCCACCTGATTATTTACTTGTCCTTCGCTTACCACGATACTGTCCAGAACGGCTTGATGTAAGAATAGTTTATTGATAGCAATCTGCTCTGGAATAACGCAATAAGGATTGCCCTGAACAGGAGTTCCTTCGTACTGAGCTCTCAATTTTTGTTCCTCAACCTCAGATCGTAGTATTGATTCATCGCCAATTATCCAAATTACTTCATCAATAATATTGGTTTGAGACTTTATAGTCCCCACAGCCGAACTTAGAAATAGGAAAAGTAAAAGAATATTTTTTTTCATTGGGCAAAATTTTATTTTAAGAGTTTAGCGTTTAGTGTTTAGCGTTCCGTGTTTAGTGTTCAGCGTTCCGAGTTTGCTGTTGTTGTGTACTCCCGCAAGGGCGGGATGTCGAGTACTTCATTGTCAACTCGTTTCCTTGTTTCCTTTTTACTGTTTCCTCGTTTACTTGTCAACTTGTTTACCGTTTACCGTTTCTTCAAGAAATACGTTATATTTTCATTCTCAATTGCATCTTTATATATTTCGTCTTCAAAATTGCTGATAAATTCAGCTTTGTTTTTATTGAGAATTAGGTTGCTGATTTTTGATTTTGCCATTTCAAAAGGTTCAGTGTCACCAGTTTTTTTGTAGGCCATGATTCTTAGAAAATAATGCTTGGTACTATCTGATTTTTCAAAGAAGCGATGATTGGCCACAAAAGACGCTGGGTCTTCAACCTGCATCGGTATTTTCTTTAAAATTTCAGAAAATTCCATCCATTTATCGCCAAAGTAATCGAAACTTATCGCATTTTGTAAACTGTACTTTTCAATATTTTCTAAGGCTTTAGTGTCCCCGGATTGAACCCAGTTGCGAACATTGGCTAATTTGGGAGCATTTTCAGGAACGATAAGCAGCATCCCTTTTATTATATTTTCCCTTAATACGAATTCGTCCTTGAAATTTTCGTAAAAATCAGTCATTTCAATATCACTCGGTTCTTTTGAGACCCTCTGCTCTATCATATTTTGCTGATACTGCTGTATGGTGAGCGATTTTCGATAATCTTCTATCAATATGTCTATCTCGTTTTTATTGGTAACATTTCGTTTAGCATTTTCGTAAAGCAACACATCGGTTACCCAATTACGAATATAACTCTCAGCAATTTGCGTACTGTCTTCTTTACTAATATTGGTTGGAATTATGTCCTGCACCTGATCGAGATACAAAAATCTGCCCTCCACTTCAAGAATAGGAGTTCGTTCAGTGTCGGCTATTTTTGGTTTACAAAACCAAAAAGTGGGTAAAATGAACAAAAGGAGTAATAAACGGCAACTTTTCATATTGGGTAGCAAAGATAATATTGCATTTAGTTTTTTAATGCTAAATTAAGAATAATAATTCAGAATAAAGGTTTTTTAATCACTTTTCGTCTAATGACTTAGTTATTTAAGTATTTCGATTTTTATAAAATACTTTTGTACCCAGTTAAAGACTACCTTTGTT
>JBBSCW010000081.1:0-10976 GCA_038249855.1 Bacteroidales bacterium | reverse complement strand
TGAAGTGCGAAAAAAATCATACTAACATGGAACGGATGGTCGAGCAAGTTCCAGAGCAAGCTTATCACCAGTATCACAATTTTTTAAGCGAATCAAAATGGGATTACCAAGAAGTCAACAATCGGACAGCCTTAGAAGCTTTTTTATGTTTTGGATGTTCACAAAGATGAGCCCATTTATTTAGAAGAGCCCAGTTTTTCTATTCCGCTCAAAAAAGAAAAACGAGGAGCGTCACCTACAAAGGTAAAAGCAGATAAGACAGCCTTTCGGATAGATACCTATTTTCAAAATATATAGGAAGACCAATGGGACAGGGTTCAGATTAGAAAAACGGCAAAGGGATGGAAATATGTTTTGGCACATGCCGTATCGGTTTGGCATTGGGATGGTGAAGAAGCAACGGCTCGTGTTAGAACCCTTATAATTACCAAAACGCAAGAGACAAATCCTAAGGTGAAATTCAGTTTTAGTAATGGCGCTATTTCTGATTATACAACACAAGAGTATGCTTACTTTCAATGCAGTCGCTATTGGGTTGAAAGAAGTTTCGATGATGCTAAAAACGAACTAGGACTTTCTGGGTATCAGATACGTAAATGGATGGCATGGCAACATCACCAATCACTGGTTTTAATGGCATCCTTGTACATGCTTAATGTTAAAATTGAACAAAAACCAGAATATGAATTAATGAGTATTCGCGATGCAAGAATAATGATTATTGCCCATTTATTCTCTGACCAAGCCACGATTAAAGTGCTTCATGACCAAATGATTATAAGGCACAAAAACAGAAAACGTGATATTGATCGGTTTTATACAACAAAAACAATTCTTAAAGTCTAAAAGTAGAAATAAGGATTAAAAGGTGAAAACTTACAAAATTTGGTGTTGAAATATATAGAAAAGCCGCAACCATAAATGCTGCGGCTTCTCTATATTAGTTTAGAGCATCTTATTTCTTAATATTGATTTTCCCAGTATAGCTGATATTACCTTGAGAAACTTGAATCAAATACAGTCCACTTGTCAAATTCCCGACGTTCATTTGGTAAGCACCTTGATTGTTCATGAGCTGGGTTCTTAATACCTCCTTGCCCGAAACATCAAATACCGAAATCGCGACATTTCCGCCTTGTGTTGCAAATTTTAGGCTTAGCATGTCGTTAGCAGGATTAGGGTAGGTTATAAAACCTGCATTTGCTGATGGAGAGCTGATAGCAGTTGCTTGTGTTTGCTTTTGTGTGCTTATGGGGTTGGCCCAATACCTTTGCCAACCTCTCCACTTTGGATTAATTGACTCCGATTCACCGCCATTAACCTTTATTCCCCAGCAACCTCCATAAAATGTGTACTGATTGAATACGCCGGTACAAATTTGACCGAGGATTGTTAAATAATCAAAATAAAGTTGCTCCTGAGCAGGGTCGCGTGTCAAAACTTCACCATTATCAGGCCAGTTATCAGCACCACCTTCGTAACAAACCAAAGAAATGTTCTTTCCAATCAGGCTATTCTTTGCCCAAGTCATCATTTCCCCAATCGAATTAACGGATGTTTGCATTGCCGATACCGAATTTCCATTATAATAAGGAGCCATGGCATATGCATTGATAATCGTTTGGTTGGGGTTCAGTATAGTATTACTTAGCGCAGTCAAATCTCCATCAACCATGTGGTTGTAGTCGTATCCTGGCCAATGGTAACCTACTTGCCCTGCCAGTACTTTCACTAGGCGTGGACTATCTTTGCCGAATACGCGTTCAAATTGTTCGAATGCCCGAACGGAAGCATAGACGGTATAAACACGCCAAGGATCGCAATAAGTGCCAATATTAATGCTGCCTAAGCCAAGCGCGTCAAACTGTTTAGATGAATATACTGCAGTAACAAAGCCCCAATTCCAGGTTTCGTTTGCCCATTCCACATAAACTTTTTGCCCTGAACCTAGTTGGTTCTTTATTAAATTGGCTAATTGATAGATGTAATCGGCCGTTGCAGTCATAGGAATATTAATCCACATGTCGGCGCCGATTTTATTGCATAAGTCTATTTGCCATTCGTAGGCAACACCAACTTCGGCAGAACCATTCATCACCAGGGTATGGGTGTTGGTAGGGCCATCGTAATTGTCAACGAAGCAAGGTATCAAATTGTCAACATTATAGTGGTTGGCAGTTTTAGGTATTCTCTGACTCCAGTTTTGCGGACAACCTGAGTTTGTTTGGTTCCAGTCCATGAAGCGGAGGCATTTTACTTTCGATTGCTGCAATTCACTGATAAATGTGGGATTCCATGGGTTTGAAGTGGTTGCCCAGTTCAATCCGGCTGCAAAGTATTTTTCCCATCCACTCCAACCAATATGCCATAAATTAGTGCCTGGTGTCATTGAGCCAGCGGAAGGCGGGTTTATAACCGTCACAGCGCAGGTTGCCGTGAAGTTTCCATCTTGCGTTTTCACGGTAATAGTTGTCGTACCAGTTGCAATAGAAGTCACCAATCCACTTCCATTTACTGTGGCAATGGTGTTATTACTGCTTGTCCAAAGCACAGTTTTATTTGTAGCATTGGCGGGTGATACCGTTGGGGTAATGGGGTAACTGCTTCCAACAACTATGGAGGTTGAAGTTGGATTCACGGTTATACCTGTTACCGAAACATTTGGTAGGGTATATGATGAAATATTACTACCACCAATGACAGTAATGGCTGCAATACCAGGGCCTGTCCAACCAATTGCCAGATTATCGCCCCCACCGAAATCTTTCATAAAAGCTTCGAAATAGTATTTTTGACCGGCTGTCAAGCTTTTGGCTGCTGACTTTTGGTTCGTTTCTTTTGTCCATTCCTGTGAGCTTGTCCATGTAGAAACGTAAGCTATTTTTGCTTTGTTTGCAGGTTGGTCGTTCGTGCTAAGCCACAGTTCACCATTGTCATCGCTGGCAATGTATAAGTTATACGAACCAGTAGTAGAAGGAACAATGTAACCCCGTATGCGGACGCCATAATTTTCATCAGCATTCACGGGTATTTCAATTTTAGTTACGTCGCTTGTAGAGTTTGGAGAAGTAGTCCAATTAATGCTGCTGATGGTTGTTCCGAAAACACCCGTCCATTTTTCTATAGTGACTTTACCATCACCGCCGCCAGAACACGCACTGGTAGTAACATTTAATGTTGCACTTGCAAGAGACACATTACCGGCAGCATCTTTGGCTTTTACTGTCATAGAATAAGCAGTATTGCATAATAATCCGCTAACATTCATTGATGTAGAACCCGTAACTGTACCTTTAGATGTAGTTCCAGCAAATACTTCATAAATAAGACTGGATTGCGCAGTTACATTGTCCGTGGAAGCTGTCCATGAAAGTGTAAAGCTTGTCTGACCTATATTGGAAGCTCCTAAACCTGAAGGAGTAGTTGGGTTCTGTGTGTCTACGCTACCAGCAACTCTATACAATGCGATATTGGGAATAGTTACCTTGGAAATACCAGGGCCGGCATAAGAAACGGAAAGACCTTCGCCACCGCCATTTTCAAACATAGTTACAGTAATTGCATGTTTTCCTGCTTTTAGGCCAATGGTGCCTGAAGCTTCCTGCATCCCGTGTAATCCGTCATTATTAACAACTTGTGTTGTACCAATATATAACTTACTTCCATCATCTGATGAAGTGTAGAAAGTATAGGTGCCATCAGTTGGAACATTGATATATCCTGTAAATTTGAACCCGAAATTATCCGTTCCTGATTTAGAAGAAATATTGAAGTTGGCAACATTGCCCGTTGATACAGGCGTGAGGGCATTGAAATCAGGCAATACGTTCCATGTACCGTTGTATACTTTATAATCAATACCTGCAACGGTATTGGCAGGATTTTCCGGATTGCGATAAGTCGGGGGAGGATTGCTACCCTTTTGAGCAGTAACGATTTGTGATAAAGAAAGCTCGCTTCCATATATCTGGATATCATCCATTAAGCCTCTAAACATGCGATCAGATGCAGCCGACCGGGTTGCATTGTTAAAATGCCCAACAGCAAGCCTGCCAATGCTGGTACCTACATTTCCATTGCTATAAGTCTTTGTAACATCGAGTGAGGCATCAGCAGTGTTGGTGCCAAAATAAAATTTTACAGTACCTGAAGAGGCCGTATAACTAACAGCAAAGAACCTCCAATTTGCAGCGGTGGCACTTAAGTCGGTAGTAATTTTGCCTGTAGAACTAATGGCGGCTGAATAATCAGGCCATTCATTAATACCAAGTTGAATAGATCCGTCTCCATTATAAACAAGATCAACGCCATTTGCACCATTGTTTATCCAGGAAACAATTCTATTTCCACCGTCACCTATGGTGTTGCTTTTGCAGTTAACCCAACCGGTGATGGTGAATGAACTTAATCCTCCCAAGGCACTGATGGCTGCTGAGCTTTCAACAGCATAATTGCCAATTGTTGTTCCAAAGTCAACAGAAGAGGTTCCTCCAACATTGGATGGAACATTCGTAGACCATGCCGGTATAAGGGTCGTCCTGGTAAATGTAGCAGATACTGAACCTGTGTTGGCTACAGCCGTACCAGTGTTCTCATTAAATGCCAGTTTAATTAGTGGTTGACTAAACCCATTGGTCGTAGCAATGAGAATGAAGAAACCAATTAAAAGCAGCAAACTGAGTGCTTTTAAAATTTTTTGTTTTGCTAATTTTGTTTTCATAAATAAAGTGTTAGTTAAATTAATTGTTAGTTATTATATTGAAAGCATTATAAACATTACTATTGTTACTAATAATAAAAAAAAGGTGTCAACAATCTTTTTTTTTATATTAGGGTAACGTGCAATCTTTTTTTGTAGAAAACCTATTATCATTTTTAGTTGCATTGCATGGGATAAAAGTATGGCTGTTAGAGGCTAATGAGATGATAATTTCATTTCATTTTGTGATACTTTTAATACATTTCGTATATTTAAATGCATAACCAATTTGGAAATATAATTTGTTAATCAAACAATTAGCCCTTTTGTTATAGGATTTTTGGGCAATAGAATGCCTGTTACCATAAATGGCAGCTAATAAAAAAATGACAGAGGAAATAAAAAGGGGAATTTGAAAACCTGAAGGACTAGAATTGGAAGAAATCTGGGAGTTTTATAAATACTTACAAGGTAAAACTACCATCAATAATTTCGGCTCATAAACCAAAACTAAATAATGAAGATTTATTTTTTGATATATTCCGAAGGCGTTTTGCCAAACCTTTCCTTAAAACAGCGGGCGAAGTACGATGGGTAGCTAAAGCCAACGGTATCAACCACCTGATTTATATTTAATTGGCCGGCCATTAACAATTCGGCAGCTCGTTTTAACCTATAATCTCTAATAAAATCGCCAGGAGCTTGGTTTACCAATTGTTGAAGTTTGCGATAAAAATGTACCTGACTCATATTCAATTTTTCAGCTAATTCCTTTACTCCAAAATTTGAATCAGAAAGGTGTTTTTCAATAGTAATTGTTGCTTTTTCCAAAAAACTGTTGCTTACCTTTTGTTTATTAGCACATAAGGTTTCACGATGTATTTCGGTACGGTATCTTTCAGCCAGTTTGCGACGTCCTTCAATTAAAGCTGCTACACGTGCAAGCAAAAGTTCCGAGTTAAAAGGTTTTACTATAAAATCATCAGCACCTGTTTCAATTCCCATTAATTTTGTTTGATCGCTCGAAAGTGCTGTTAACATTATTACAGGTATGTGCGACACTTCTTCACTGTTTTTTATATTTTTACATAGTTCCAAACCATCAACAGGTTCCATCATTATGTCGCTTACTACAAGGTCGGGTAATTTTCCAATTGTAATATCAAAGCCCGTTTGCCCCTCTGTTGCTTCAAGAATTGAATATTCCGTTTTTAATATACTTATTAAATAATTCCTCAAATCGGCATTGTCCTCAACAACCAGAATAGTTTTTCGATTTTGGTTTAAATTTCCAGTACTCTCATCATCTGTGTTTGTATATGCTGGCTCAAACAATTCTTGAGCATAAGTTTCTACTTTATTAGTAAGTAAAATAGGTTTAATATAAGGAAATTCAACCGAAAAAGTTGTTCCAATACCAACTTCGCTTTCTACAGTTATAATTCCGCCATGCATTTGCACCAACTCTCGGGTAAGTGACAGTCCAATTCCTGAACCTACCTTTTGAGCATTATTACTGCCCGGAACCCTGTAAAACCTATTAAAAATTAATCCTACACTTTCTTTAGGTATGCCTATACCTGTATCGGCAACTTTAATTAGTATAGCTTTTTCACCATCAAGCCTTAAGGTAACATTTATTGAGCCATTGGGCGGTGTATTTTTTATTGCATTTGACAATAGGTTCGACACTATTTTTTCGAATTTATCGGTGTCAAATTCAAATAAAAGTGTTGGAGATGTACAATTGCAATTCAGGCTTACTTTTTTCTCCATAGCCAAAGAATAGAATGATTGGCAAATGTTTTTAACCAATAACGAAATGTCGTTATTGGTTTTATTCAACTTTAGCTCGCCTTCCTCCATCTTCCTAAAGTCGAGCAGTTGGGTAATAAGTTGCATTAAACGGTTTGAATTGTTAAAAGCCAAAGCTAGGTGATTGTGTAATTCGGGTTCCAGCCTAAATGTTTTTATGGCATGTTGCAAGGGACTAATAATTAGGGTAAGAGGCGTGCGTAGTTCGTGCGAAATGTTTGTAAAAAAACGAAGTTTGGCTTCGTTCATTTCAAGTGTTTTGCGGTGGTTCAGACGTTCAATTTGTATATTATGCCTTTGTTTTTCACGTCTAAGTCTAAAATTGAAATAAATGAAAATTAAAAAAAATGCCAAAAGAAAATAAATGACTCTGGCATAAATACTTTTCCACCATGGAGGTAAGACAGTAATTACAAGAATTTTTTCGTTACCAAACAAGCCGTCGTTATTGGTGGCTTTAATATGCAAACGATAATTACCCGCCGATAAGTTGGTAAAAGCTGCAAACCTACGGTTCCATGATACTTCTATCCAACTATTTTCAAATCCTTCGAGTTTATAGAAATACCTGTTACTTTTAGGATTGGCAAAGTGTGTTGCAGAAAATTCAACTGTAAAGTCGTTCTGACGGTAATTAAGTGTTATCTTTTCAACATAATTAATGTCCTTATTAAGTATAACTGAACCAAAATAAGGAGTATCAATTTTCACCGTTTTGTTATAAAGTTTAAGGTCGGTAAGTACAACCGAAGGAGTAATGGGATTATCAATAATTTTACTAGCGGAAAACTGGGTAAATCCTTTATTGGTGCCAAAAAGCAAATTGCCATTATTTAATTTATAAAATGCGCCAATACTAAATTCATCCGAAGGCAATCCGTCGCCTTGGTTATATTCTCTTACCGTTTCCTTTTCAGTATCGAAGCGAAACAAACCATGATCAGTGCTAAGCCACAAAAAACCCTTGTCATCCTCCAATATTCCATATACTACGTTGTTATGAATACCTTCGAGACGGCTATATCTTTTAAAACAACCTTTTTGACTAAAAAACTGACAAATGCCATTTGCTGTACCCACCCAAAGTCTCGAACGCGAATCTTTGAATAAAACTCTTACCGAGTTGTTACAAAGTGTTGTAGTATCCTTTAATTGTGATATATAGGTTGATATTTTACCACTTGTTTTATCAAATAACACCATACCAGTATTATCAGACCCAATTAACAAGGTATTTCCACATTCAAATAATGTCCATCCATTAATTGGTTTGGTTTTTGAACAAATATTTTTCGGATAAGTATATTCAATTATTGGTATTTCCCCTTTCATGCTTACCTTCATACAAAAGATTCCCATATCAAAGGAGCTAACCCATAAATTATTACTACTGTCGCAAATTAATTTGCGCAAACCCCAGGCATTTAAGGTGTTTTTATGACTTGTATCGTTTGAGTATTTGAAATTATAAAAAGTAGGAGTTTTTGAATTTTTAGTCCTTGCCGGCATAAAACTTATTACGCCGTACCATGATAAAATCCATATATTCCCATGTTTGTCAGCACAAATATCGCCCACCTGATTGCTCCCAAGGGCTTTTGAGTTGCCGTCTTCGGCTATATAACGATTCCAAACTTTGGTTTTTGTATTGTAACGGAACAAACCTCCATCCCACGAGCCAATCCATAGATTTTGCCCATCTTCCAAAAACGAAGTAATTATTTGACTTGCACTGGGTTTATGAACATTGGGCAACGTATAATTTGCAAAATTTTTACTGTATAAGTCGGCTTTGTACAAGCCTTCTTTATACGAACCAAGCCACAATGTATTCGACTTATCTTGAAAAATACAACTTAACAACCTTGCTTTTAGGCTAGTATTTAATGTTTCGGATTGTTTGGGAAGATAAATGCACTTTTGTGGATCGAATAATAATAAACCAAAATTTTCGGTTGCTAACCAAAATAAATGATGGGGTGAACGCAATATGCCAATAATTGAATTTTCGGTTGAATTTGCAATTTTTGAAGGAATAAACGGATAATGAACAATTTTTCTAGTAACTGTATCAAGTAAACTTAGACCAAATAAATTGTTTGCAACCCAAACTTTGTTTTTATCGTATTCGTGAGGTATTATTGAATTTATTATGCCATTATATTCATGCCCTCTTTCAACCAAAACCTTATATGTATTTATGACACCATTCTGGGGATTATATTTTATTATTCGACTATTTAAAATTAACAATGAATTGTCGGGAGTTTGTTCAACAGAGAATTTGTTTGCATTAAAAGGCATCAATTTGCCATCTATTTTTTGCCATACATTTTCTATTTTTTTATAATGCCACAATTCAGCATTATTAATAAATGCCCAAACATCCTTATTATAATCTATTTTTATTGAGTTAATTTCTTGTCCTTCAAAATAATGAGTAATTTTATTGTGCAACAAATTCATGCAATCTAAGCCAGTAAGCGAACTAATCCACAAACTACCCTTTTGGTCGCTTTTAACTTGTATTAAAAAATTCGATACAATTGATGAAGTATCATCATCCTTATGGCTAAAAGTTTTAAAATTATATCCATCATAGCGGCATAAACCCGAACCTGTTGCAATCCAAATAAACCCACTTTCATCCTGTGTAATGTCTTTAACTATTGAATTTTCGAGTCCATTTTGTGTGTTCAAATTTTCAAATCCCAACTCATTTTGCTGAGCGTAAAGGATGCGTGGCAAAATAACCAAAACTAGCCAAAAAGCCTTCAAGCGAATAATTGATAATAACTTAGAGCAAACAGAGTACTGCTTATAATTGTGAATTTCATTTGCATTTACACCAAATTTATAGTCGTTTACAAGCATATTGAATTATTATTTTAATTTCAAATTTAAACATTGTATTTGAAACAATAGTTCGGTAAACTTATGCTTATTTTGCTGATTATCAACAAAATAAGTCTCAAATAATTAGGTTAAAATCCTAAAAATAAGTAACTTAAAAGATTATTCGCGTAATTTATAAGTATGATTTCTAGGGTTAGTGAAAAGGTTATATGTCTTATTTACAGCATATTACAAAATAAAGATTACAGTTATCTAAATAAACAACGTAAAGATTTTATAACAACTGTTTTTTGGCATTTTTTGAGTATCAAAGGTAAAATTAATTTCTTGCAGCTAGGTAGGTTTAGTCAGTTAAATGAACAAACTTTTCGAAATCAGCACGAAAAAGCTTTTGATTTTATTTCTTTTAATAAGGCATTAATTAACGATATTCTTTCTGGCATAAGGATTATAGCTTTCGACCCGTGTTACATACCTAAAGCTGGTAAAGAAACCTATGGCAAAGGTCGCTATTGGTCAGGTGTAGCTAAGGCCTCAAAATGGGGTTTAGATATATGTGGTTTTGCTGTGGTAGATGTTACCCAAAAAATAGCATTACACTTAAAAGCGTGGCAAACTCCATCAGCTAAAGAACTCGGCGAAAAAGGACTAAACCTTTTAACGTATTATGCAAGTCTAATCACCGAAAATAAAGAAAAGTTTAAAGAGTTTTCGAACTATATGGTTGCTGATGCTTATTTCTCTAAAAAACCTTTTGTTGATGCTGTAATTTTAGCCGGATTGCACTTCCTGAGTCGACTCAGAGATGATAGTGTTTTAAAATACAAATATCAAGGTGAACTAACTGGTAAAAAAGGCGCTCCCAAAAAGTTTAATGGAAAGGTAGATGAATATTCCGGACTATACTGTACAACTTATTCCGGAGTAAAGTGTACAACTTATTCCGGAGCAAAGTGTACAACTTTTCAGAAGTCTTTTTTAGTTTAAAAAGGAGTTTTGGCCCGGCGCCTGGCGCCACACTCGGGTGACAATCTGTCATATAGTGTACAACTGGTTCCGGAGCAAAGTGAATAATCGGAACGAATAAAAGGGATTGATTTGTGACTTTTGTGTCTTTTATAAATAAAGATACAATGGCAAACAAAACAATCAGTATGATACAAGTAAGACGCATTATTCAATTAAAAGCCGAAGGGTTAAGTAAGCTCAAAATATCCGGCTCCCTTCACATTCATCGGGTAACCCTTGATGCTTACCTTTCCAAATTAGAGTCATCAGGAAAAAGCTATCCTGAACTTTTGCAATATAGCGATAAGCAATTAATCGCTTTAGTTTATAACGATCCAGTAGGGCCAAAAGCCGATAGTCGCATTGACTACCTGAAGAAACACATGGATTACTTCAAGGCCGAACTTTCACGTGTGGGAGTCACCCGCAGAACCCTCTGGGAAGAATATCAGGCAGCAAATCCAGAGGGTTACCGTTACGCCCAGTTCTGCGAGCATTTTGCCCGCTACCTCAAAACTACCAAAGCTACGATGCACCTGTCCCATCGACCTGGGGAATATCTTCAAATTGATTTTGCAGGAAAGAATTTGCATTATAT
>JBBSCW010000080.1:0-11042 GCA_038249855.1 Bacteroidales bacterium | reverse complement strand
ATGACGGATATATTATCTCAGGATTTTTTTGCCGACTGTGAAAAGGTAAAACTCGAACTAAATTACAAAGAACTTGGCTTCGATGGAGGCGAAAATGTTTGGAGCGGAATTAAAGAAGCTATGCAAAGATCCTATCCGGAAACCTATGTGGATATACAAGCTCCGTAATTATAAATATACCAATAAATGAGCAAATAGCAGCATTGGAATATGGGAAATAGATTGAAGGGAAAGCAAGCTATCAATATTATTTAAAGCATCTATCACCATTTACCCATTACTATTTTTCTATCTTTCTGATAATCAAACATTATAAAATATTATAGAAATAAATGTTTATTTGGTTGATAATGAAGAATATTTGTAGTAAATTTGCCTGAAATTACAAATAAGGAAATATTTCTTTAATTATTGAAAACTGAATTAATAATCATATAAAAATTTATTTACAAAAAGTTATGAATTTAACACACATCGAGCATCTCGGAATTGCAGTGAAAAGTTTAGAAACAGCAATCCCATATTACGAATCAGTATTAGGGTTAAAATGTTATGCAGTGGAAGAAGTTCCAGAACAAAAAGTAAAAACCGCATTTTTCCAAGTAGGGCAAACAAAAATTGAGTTGTTGGAATCTACCGATCCCGAAGGTCCAGTTGGTAAATTTATCGAAAAAAAGGGCGAAGGAGTTCATCACATTGCTTTTGCCGTGCATGGATTACAAGAAACCTTAGATTTTGTAGCCGAAAAAGGAGTTCAACTCATCGACAAAACACCACGCAAAGGAGCTGAAGGATTGAATATTGCCTTTTTGCACCCAAAATCTACATTCGGAGTACTCACCGAATTATGCGAACACCCAAACAAATAATTTCCCCATTAAAAACATCCTGAAGCAAAGCAGTATGGCAAGTGATCCTACTGTGTAGTTTCAGGTTTTATTAATATTATAAATTAAATGGAAAATCAACAAAAAGTAAAAAATCTCATTGATTTGCGCGAACAAGCCAAATTAGGAGGAGGCGCAAAGCGCATTGCATCACAACACGCAAAAGGGAAATTTACAGCCCGCGAAAGAATTCACATGTTATTGGACGAAGGAAGCTTCGAGGAATTTGACATGTTTGTAACTCACCGATGCCACAACTTCGGACTAGAAAACGAAAAGTACCTAGGCGATGGAGTTGTTACAGGTCATGGTACTATTGATGGACGTACTATTTTTGTGTACGCACAAGATTTTACTGTATTTGGAGGGTCGTTGTCGGAAACAATGGCCTTAAAAATTTGTAAAGTAATGGATATGGCTATGAAAATGGGCTGTCCCGTAATTGGTATTAACGATTCAGGTGGAGCACGTATTCAGGAAGGTGTAACTTCATTGGCTGGTTATGCTGAAATTTTCGAACGCAACATTTTAGCATCTGGAGTTATACCTCAGATTTCAGCTATTTTTGGTCCATGTGCTGGTGGTGCAGTTTATTCACCTGCATTAACTGACTTTATTTTAATGACCGAGCAAAACTCATATATGTTCGTTACTGGACCTAAAGTTGTAAAATCGGTTACTGGCGAAGATATTTCTACAGAAGATTTGGGTGGAGCCGATGTGCATGCACGTAAATCGGGAGTTTCTCATTTTAGAGTAGCTGATGAACAAACAGGAATTCAAACCATGCGCGATTTAATTTCTTATTTGCCACAAAACAATTTGGAAGAAGCACCTATTGAAGATTGTGCTGACCCTATTAACCGGTTGGAAGATGTATTGAATTCAATTGTTCCCGACAATCCGAATATGCCTTATGATATGAAATCTGTTATCAGCGGCATTGTTGATTGTAACAAGTTTCTTGAAATTCATGAAGATTACGCCAGAAATATCATTGTTGGATTTGCTCGTTTCAACGGCATATCGACTGGTATTGTTGCCAATCAACCCAACTTTTTAGCAGGTGTGCTCGACTGTAATGCATCACGCAAAGCAGCTAGATTCGTTCGTTTTTGCGATGCTTTCAATATTCCAGTCCTTACATTGGTGGATGTTCCGGGATTCCTTCCAGGTTCAAGTCAAGAATACTCAGGCATTATTATTCATGGTGCAAAACTTATGTTTGCTTATGGTGAAGCCACAGTTCCAAAAGTAACTGTAACCATTCGTAAATCTTATGGGGGCGCTCATGATGTAATGAGCTGTAAACAACTTAGAGGTGACTTTAATTACGCTTGGCCAACTGCAGAAATTGCTGTAATGGGTGCTGCAGGTGCTATTGAAGTGCTTGAAGGTCGTGCTATTTCTAAAATTACCGACCCTGAGGAAAGAGCTAAATTTGTAGATGAAAAAGTATCAGAATACAAAGATAAATTTGCAAATCCATATCAAGCAGCTTCTTATGGTTATATCGACGATATAATTGAACCTCGCAATACGCGTTTCCGTGTGATTAGAGCGTTCCAAGCCTTGCAAACCAAGAAGGTTGTTAATCCGTTGAAGAAACATTCTAACATTCCATTATAAAAATATAAACCATGAAAATATTAGCAATTGATTGGTCTAACGCTTTTAATGTCGTTGGCTTTGGTATAACTATGGTTTTCGTTTTACTTGTTTTATTAGTTGTGGTATTGAATTTATTCAGTTTGACCATTGCTCCAAAAGTAAAGGTACCTGTAAAACCTAAAAAAGAATCGGGAAACCTGCCCACTGATAAAGTTGAACAGGAATATACTGAAGAACATCTTTCAGCTAACGATAGTGCTGCAATAGCCATGGCGCTCCATCTTTATTATGGAGTGGTTCACGACGAAGAAAGTGCAGTTATCACAATTAAAACTGTAGAAAGACGTTATTCGCCTTGGAGTTCAAAAATATACGGAGTAAGATAATTTAGTAAAACATAAAATCATGAAGAAATTCAAATTTAAAATAAGCGGAAGCGAATATGAAGTTTCGGTTAATGAGATTGATAACAATATAGCTGAAATAGAAGTAAATGGAACTCCTTTCACTGTGGAGATTGAAAGACACGAAAAGTCATCACCTCTCACATTGAGTAGAAAACCAGCTGGAAAGGTAACACCGATTACCACACCATCACGTTCGGTAGCGGCAAGTGCAATAAAAGCACCACTTCCTGGAAGTATTATGAAAGTGCTAGTTAAAACAGGTCAAACGGTTAATCGTGGTGATTTGCTACTGACAATGGAATCGATGAAAATGGAAAACAATATTGTTGCCGAACATAATGGCATCATAAGAAATATCCATGTTCAATCGGGACAAACTGTAATGCAAGATGATGTTTTAATCGACTTTGAAAGTACAATAGAAACCTTTACCGCTCCTACTTCGGCAAATGGAAAAGCTGAAGTTAAAACATCTGCTCCACAAGTATCTCAGGCTTCATCTCCAGCGAAAACTGTTAAATCGCCACTTCCGGGTAATGTACTTAAAGTGATGGTTACAGTAGGACAAAACGTAAAACGTGGAGATTTGCTAATGACTTTGGAATCTATGAAGATGGAAAATAATATTTTGGCTGAGAATAATGGGATTGTAAAAACAATACATATCCAACCCGGACAAACTGTAATGCAAGATGACTCATTGTTCGACATTGCATAAATAATTGTAAAAATAAATAGTTAAATGATAGAAACAAGAAAATATATTTTCATATTAATTGCTTTTCTGGGTCTGAGTATTTCTAATTTTAGTGCGTTTGCTCAAGAGACAGTATCCGTTACTGATACAGTTACTACACAAGTAGCTCAAGTTGAGGAATCGCATTCAGAAGCTACATTTATCGAAGAAAGTTTTAACGACTTCGTAAATGGTACTGGCTTTGCAAATCTCAATTGGCAAACTATAGTAATGATACTCGTAGCTTTCCTTTTGTTGTACTTAGCCATCGTTAAGCAATTTGAGCCTTTGCTTTTATTGCCTATTGCTTTTGGGATGTTACTCACTAACTTACCGGGTGGAGCAATGTACGATCCTACACTTTTTGCTGGAGGCCACGTACATTGGGAAATGTTCGACAGGGCAGGTTTATTAGATTACTTATATCTAGGTGTTAAACTAGGGATATATCCTTGTTTAATATTTATTGGCGTAGGTGCAATGACTGATTTTGGTCCGATGCTTGCAAATCCTAAAAGTTTATTATTAGGTGCAGCTGCTCAAATTGGTATTTTTGCGACTTATTTGGGAGCAATCGGGTTAGGATTTTTACCTAATGAAGCTGCTTCAATTGGTATTATTGGCGGTGCTGATGGTCCAACAGCAATTTACCTTACCACCAAATTGGCTCCTGAGTTATTAGGACCAATTGCCGTGGCAGCGTACTCATATATGGCTCTAGTTCCTGTAATTCAACCGCCTATTATGCGCTTTTTGACTACAAAAAAGGAAAGAGGAATCAAGATGAGGCAATTACGCATTGTATCGAAAAAGGAAAAAATTATATTCCCAATATTTGCCACCACATTTATTTCATTATTATTGCCACCAGCAGCTCCACTTATTGGCAGTTTAATGCTTGGAAATTTGTTGAAAGAAAGTGGTGTGGCCGAAAGGTTAAGCAAAACGGTACAAAACGAATTGATGAATATCACAACTATTTTCCTTGGCATTACGGTAGGTGCAACAGCAACTGCAGGAGCATTCTTAAATGTCAAAACCATGATGATTTTAGGTATTGGTGTTGTTGCATTCTCTATTGGAACAGGATCAGGGGTGCTATTGGCTAAATTTATGAACCTTTTCATCAAGGAAAAAGTGAATCCATTAATTGGTTCAGCTGGAGTTTCAGCAGTTCCAATGGCAGCACGAGTTTCGCAAGTAGTTGGACAGGAAACTGACCCAACCAACTTTTTACTTATGCACGCCATGGGACCAAATGTCGCCGGTGTTATCGGTTCGGCAGTGGCAGCAGGTATTATGCTGACGATGTTGGGCTAAAACCAAGTATAAATCAAAAAAAAGTTGATCTAGATTTTAGATCAACTTTTTTTATGGCATTCAAGTTTATTAGTTGCTGGCGTTCTTATCCGTTACCTCATAAAATTGAAGTCTATTTTTAAGGTTTGTAATTTCATCCTGCATGTGAGTTATTCGTTGTAATAAATGAAAGATGCTATCAATACCTTCCAAATTAATATCCAACTCATAATATAAACAAATAATCCGCTCCAACTCTTGTAATTGGTTTTCATGAATGTATCCTGTTTCTTCAATAGTTGTAATTTCTATTAATCCGAATTCTTGTATAGATCGAATAAATGAAATCTCAATATTATGGTTTGCACAGAATTCATTTTCAGATATCAAATTTCCTATATGCATAAGTTAAGTTTTTAAGATTTAATTTTTGATAATTCAGTAAATAGTTCCTTTTGTTTATCAGTTAAATTCGTTGGGATTTTAATGGAATAAGTGATGTATAAATCTCCAAATCGTCCTTCCTCTTTATATACTGGGAATCCTTTTTCTTTCAATTTTATTTTACTTCCATTTTGAGTTTCAGGCTTTACTTTCAGTTTCACCTTTCCTTTTAAAGTATCAATAGTAATTTCGCCACCCAAAATAGCAGTGTAAAAATCTAAATCTATGCTACTGTGTAAATCATTGCCTATACGCTTAAATATAGGATGATTAGAGATTGAAAATGTAATAAATAAATCTCCATTCGGACCGCCATTTACTCCTTGCCCTCCATGACCTGCAATTTTAATTGTTTGTCCATTTTCAACACCGGCGGGGATTGTAATTCTTATATTTTTATCGTTTACTGTTAAAGTTTGTTTGTGGGTTTCATAGGCATCAGTCAGACTAAGATGTAATTCGGCATTAAAATCTTGACCTCTATATTTTGCTTGCCTGCTCCTACCGCCACTAGCTGATCCACCAAACATCGACTCAAAGAAATCTGAAAAATCGCTTCCCGATTGTGCCCCTGAATAAGATTGTCTACTGGAATTTGCAGATTGTTGCTGATTTCGTTGCATATTCTCAATATCGTCGGCATGTTGCCAGTCTTTTCCGTGTTGATCGTATTTCTTACGCTTTTCTGGGTCACTCAGCACTTCATTAGCTTCATTAACTTTCTGAAAACTTTGTTTAGCTTCATTGTCATTGGGATTCAAATCGGGATGATACTTTCTGGCCAACTTCCGATAAGCTTTTTTTATTTGCTCTGGTGTTGCTGTTTTAGCTATTTCAAGTATTTTATAATAATCTATAAACATTATTATGGCATTTTATTTAAAGTGAATTAAATCATATTTTCTTCTGCTTACACCTATTCGGAATTAAAACTTGATCAACTATTTTCCAAGCGTTTGTTCCAATCTTTTTGTTCTTCAACCATCGCATCGAGAACTGCAATAGCTGTCATATTGACAATATCACGCACTGAACTTTCTACATCAAGAATATGAATTGGTTTATTCAAGCCCATTTGTATTGGGCCAATAGATTCAGCCAATCCCATCTCGATCAGCATTTTATAGGCAGTATTGGCCGAACTCAAATTAGGGAAAATTAAAGTATTGACATTTTTTCCAGCCAGTTTTGAGAAAGGAAATTTTTTGTCTCTTAGTTCTTTGTCCAAAGCAAAAGTGACCTGCATTTCGCCATCCACCAACATTTCAGGGTAATTTTCGTGCAAAGTATTGATTACTTCATGAACGCTTGCTGGACTTCCTTGCTTATCCGATCCAAAGTTAGAATAAGAAAGCATGGCCATTACAGGTTCGTGATTGAAAAATTTCACTGTATTGTAGGTCAGTTTGGCTACGTCAATAAGCGTTTCGGTAGTCGGATGGCGATTAAATAAAGTATCGGCAAGGAAAAACGTACCTTTTTTGGTATTCAGAATGTGCATGGCAGCTATGTGTTTCAATCCATTGCGTATTCCAATCACTTCTTTGGCAGCTTGTACTGAATCAGCATATTTGGTATAAACTCCTGTAATCAAAGCATCGGCATCACCAACTTCCACCATCATCATTCCAAAATAATTTCTTTCGTACATTTTTTCGTAGGCTTCGTCCAAAGTCATACCTTCGCGATTCCGCTTTTCGGCTAATTTCTTAGCAAATCTCATCCGACGATCCTCTTCTCTATCATGTCGGAGATTTACAATTTCAATTCCGGTTAAGTCAATATGATTTTCAGCAGCAATACTGGCAATTTTTTCTTCGTTACCCAACAAAATAGGGAAACAAATACCTTCGGCCAAAGCGGCTTCGGCAGCTTTAATCATATTAATATGATTTGATTCTGAGAATACTACACGTTTAGGATTAGAGCGAGCTGTTTCGTAAAAACGACGCAACATTTTATTGTCGTGACCCATCAGCGCCATTAACTTATTGCTATATTCATCCCAATCAGTGATAGATTTACGAGCAACGCCCGATTCCATAGCTGCTTTTGCTACAGCTGGAGCTACAATTGTGAGCAGTCGGGGATCGAGTGGTTTGGGAATAATATAATCGGTACCAAAGCTCAAACGTTTCAAACCATAGGCTGCATTTACCACATCAGGTACCGCTTTTTTAGTCAGTTCGGCAATTGCTTTAACGGCTGCTACTTTCATTTCTTCGTTAATACATTTGGCTCTAACATCCAATGCACCGCGGAAAATATACGGAAAACCAATTACGTTATTGATTTGGTTTGGATAATCGGAGCGTCCTGTTGCAAAAATTATATCTTTTCGGGCTGTAGTTGCATCTTTATACGAAATCTCTGGATTTGGATTGGCTAATGCAAAAACGATAGGATTCGCATTCATCGACTGCACCATTTCCTTGGTTAAAACCCCAGCAACAGAAAGTCCAAGAAACACATCAGAATCCTTAACTGCCTCAGCCAATGTATAGATTTTACGCTCTGTTGCAAATGGTTTTTTGCGGTCGTTCAAATCAGTTCTTTGGGTATTTATAACACCTTTCGAATCAACCATCACTATATTTTCGAGCTTTGCACCCAACATCATATACAATTGTGTACATGAATTAGCTGCAGCACCAGCTCCATTAACAACAATCTTAACCTCTTCAATCTTTTTACCAACCAATTCGAGGGCATTAATCAATCCTGCCGATGAAATGATAGCTGTCCCGTGCTGATCATCATGCATGATTGGAATATCTAATTCTTTTTTTAGCTTTTCCTCAATTTCAAAACATTCCGGTGCCTTGATATCCTCCAAATTTATTCCACCAAAAGTTGGTGCAATAGCTTTTACTACTTGTATAAATTTTTCAGGATCTGTCTCATTAACCTCTATATCAAACACATCGATTCCAGCAAAGATTTTAAACAATAAACCTTTTCCTTCCATAACTGGTTTCCCTGCCAAAGCCCCTATATTACCCAATCCCAAAACGGCTGTTCCATTCGATATTACGGCCACTAGATTTCCTTTGGTAGTGTATTCGTAAGCTGCATCTGGATTTTTCTCAATTTCTAGACAAGGTTCTGCAACTCCAGGTGAATATGCTAAAGATAAATCGCGTTGTGAACTATAAGGTTTTGTTGGGACAACTTCAATTTTTCCAGGTTTGCCCTCTGAATGATAGCGCAATGCGTCATCTTTGGTCAGTTTTGCCATAATTTAGTATGCTTAGTTTAAATTGTAAGAGAAGTGAGTATTATTTTGAAAATCTATTGCAAAAGTACAAAAAATAATATCAAAACAACAGTAATTTACAATTATTAAAATAGTTGGAAAGGATCACTTTTGGAAGTGATGATCATCCATATTCCGTTTAAAATGTCGACCCCACTTAAAACCTAGGGATTTAAATTTCAGTACGAGAGGATGTTCAGGTGTGAAAGTTCCTGGCACTTCGGGATTGTAAGTACCATTTTCAGGCATATCTTTCCGATATGAATATTCCTTACGCCATCTTACCGGATTCTGGCGAGGATTAAGGTCGATAGCCATTCCTTTGGCATGTTTGGAATAACTTATGTCGCGATAACAAAAGCTATAAGAATTATTGTCCTCCATGGACAACTTATCGCTCCAACCATATTTTACAACAGGAATTACTTTGCCAATTGGAATTTTTTCTTGCAAAATAAATTCAAATACTTCGGCTAAATCATCGGCTATAAACTTATTAGTCAGCAGCTGACCACGATGAATTTTACCATCCATCGAATAATACTTTACTTCCAATAATACCAATTGATCAACTATACTTTGAGGAATATTAATTCCAGCTATTGCTTCGGCAAAAGTGTAATCACAATCAATTATATCGCTGTCTACCTGATAATTGGAATTATCATCTTGTTCTGAGCCAATTTCTTTTTTATGTTTATTATTACATGACAATAATGCCAAAGACAAAATAATGAACACATAAAAAATTCTCTGTTTCATCAATACAAAAAGTATATAAATGTAAAACTAATCACTGCAATAAAGAACCAAAGTATAACACCAAGTACCAATGGTTTAACGCCCACTGAACGGAGTGTTGATCTTGATAAACTTGCTCCAATGAAGAAAAGTGTAACTGCCAAAGCTTGTTTTGAAACAGAAACAATGCTTGAAGTTAATTGTTCCGGTAAGTTGAAAACAGAATTTGCAATCATGGCTAAAATAAACAAGAAAATGAACCAAGGAATTGAAACTTTCTTTTCGCCAGATTTATAATAGAATGCTGTGAAAATGCTAAGTGGAATAATCCACAAAGCCCGAGTCAACTTAACGGTTGTTGCCACTTTTAAAGCCTCTTCGCCAAAAGTAGAAGCTGCTCCAACTACTGAACTTGTATCATGAATGGCTATAGCCGACCACATTCCAAACTGAGTTTGAGAGAGATTGAACCAATGCCCCATCATTGGGAAAATAAACAACGCTACAGCATTCAATACAAATATCGTTGCCAATGACACTGACATTTGCCCGTCGTTTGCTTTGGCTACTGGACCCACAGCTGCAATAGCACTCCCACCACAAATAGCAGTCCCTGAGCTAATCAAATAACATGAAACTTGATCAACCTTTAATTTTTTCCCAAGCCATATACCCAAAATCATTACACTTACTACTGAAAAAACTGTAAAAATAACTCCATCGCCTCCCGCTTTTATTGCTTCCTGAAGGTGCATACCAAACCCCAACCCAACAACAGAAACTTGGAGTAAATACTTAGATGTTTTTTTGTTGAATTTGGGATATGGTGAACCGAAAGTAAGTGCGAAAACTAAGCCTATGGTTAATGCTATGGGCGGTGAAACAAAAGGGAAAAAACAAAATAGTGCTAAAACAGGATAGAGAAATTTTGATATTTGATAAACCTTCATCTTCATAAATTAATTTGTCTACAAAAGTACTATTAATCCTATCAAACACATAATAATACTGAGAACAATTAACCAAATTCCAACTTCGTTTATATAATCCTCAAATAATAGTAAGTTTTTATCTATATTTGCAACTAACAAAATCCTAACGATTCATGCATCTAAACTCCCTATCCATACTGAATTACAAAAATATCCCAGAAGCTGAATTGCATTTTTCGCCTAAAATCAATTGTTTTATTGGCGATAATGGAATGGGGAAAACTAATCTGTTAGACATTATATATTATCTCTCTTTTTGCAAAAGTCACTCTAACCCAATCGATTCACAGAATATCCTGCACGATGCTGAATTTTTCATGATTCAGGGAAATTATGAAGTAAACCATACGCCCGAAAATATTTATTGCGGTCTTAAACGCCGTCAGAAAAAACAATTTAAGCGGAATAAAAAGGAATATGAACGACTTTCGGATCATATCGGATTGCTGCCATTGGTGATGGTTTCGCCCAGCGACTCAGGGCTGATAGCGGACGGAAGCGAAGAACGCAGAAAATTTATCGATGGCGTTATTTCGCAATACAACAAAACCTATCTACTTAATTTATTGCAATACAACAATGCGTTGAAACAGCGGAATGCTCTGCTGAAGCTCGAAAACATGACTGATGATTCACTGTTCGAGATTTGGGAAGAGCAAATGAGTTTTT
>JBBSCW010000079.1:0-11094 GCA_038249855.1 Bacteroidales bacterium | reverse complement strand
CCATAAGCCGCAGAACTCACTAATGCCTGAGTTTCTATCAAAAAAGGACGAACACCCTCAATAGCTGAGGCAATGGCAACGCCACTTAAACCCTCGTGATTCTGTGATAGCAATAATTCGGAAGGATTACTTACTTCTCGAAGTCCATTCTGCTGCATTTCATAAATTCCAAGTTCGGCCGTACTTCCAAAACGATTTTTAATTGAACGAAGAATTCGATACATATAGTGTTGATCTCCTTCGAATTGGAGAACGGTGTCCACAATATGTTCCAACACTTTTGGACCAGCTATGCTACCTTCTTTGTTGATATGTCCAATCAATATAACCGGAGTTCCACTCGTTTTACAAAATTTGAGCAAATGAGCAGCACACTCCCGAACCTGCGACACAGAGCCGGGTGACGATTCAATTAATTCAGTAGAAAGTGTTTGAATTGAGTCGACAATGACTATATCCGGCTGTACGTTTTGAATATGTACAAATATCTGCTCGAGCGATGTTTCGCTAACGATATAACAATCAGGATTTTCATACTTTAATCTCTCTGCACGCAACTTTAATTGCTTTACACTCTCTTCACCAGACACATAAAGCGTCCGCTTTCCCTTTAAGTTTAGCACCACTTGCAACACCAAAGTAGATTTACCAATACCAGGTTCACCGCCAATCAATACCAACGAACCAGGAACTAAACCACCCCCTAAAACCCGATTCAATTCATTGCTCGAAGTGTCAATCCGACTCTCTTCGGTACATTCTACTTCATCCAGTCGTACTGGTTTTTGTTTTGTAACTTCCAGTCCACCTAAGATGATCTTTGGGCCGCTGTCTTTGCTTACAATTTCCTCAACATAGGAATTCCATTCCCCACACGAAGGGCATTTCCCAATCCATTTGGGCGAATCTGAACCACAATTTTGACAAACATATACTGATTTTGATTTGGCCATACTCTATAAAAGTGTTTTGTATTAGTTTTGAACAAGATACAAAAATAGTCTAATTTACGCTAAAACTTTCTCCTAAAATTTTTAATTATGAAAAAATGAGAAACCCCTCAATATATAATCGAGGGGCTTCCTATTTTTGGATATTTTTGGTAATCAGTTTTATTACTTTAAAACCATGATTTCAATCCTGATTTAATTCTTTGAAAAAAACTATTTCACAACCTTAGCTTGTATATTTAAATTTCTAATTTTTAAATAGATCAAAGTATCCGCTTTGGCATATTCAGTTTTCACATAACCCATTCCAATACCAATTTTTGTATTGGGCAGCATAGTGCCTGAGGTTACGTGGCCAATAATTTCACTATTTTCATTTACAATTTCGTAACCATGGCGTGGAATGCCACGTTCAAGCAGTTCAAAACGAATAAGTTTACGTGAAACGCCTTCGGATTTTTGCTTTTCCAGAAAATCTCGATCAATGAAATTCTTTCCATCTACAAATTTAGTGATCCAACCCAACCCTGCTTCCAACGGAGAAGTAGTATCGTCAATATCATTGCCATACAAGCAGAATCCTTTTTCAAGTCTGAGCGTGTCTCTTGCTCCCAATCCGATGGGTTTAATTCCGTACTCTGCACCAGTTTCAAACAAGGCGTTCCAAATTGTGGTGGCATGTTCAGGATAAAAGTACAACTCAAAACCTCCTGCACCAGTATAACCAGTATTGGAAATAATAACTTCGGGAATACCTGCAAAGTTGCCTACTTTAAAGCTATAATAAGGTATTTCTGATAAGTTGGTATCGGTCAATTTTTGCAATAATTCAGTGGCTTTTGGTCCCTGAATAGCCAATTGAGACATCCAGTCCGACGCATTTTCAAGCTCAGCTCCTTCGGTATTATTGCTCACACACCAGTTCCAGTCTTTCTCAATATTGGATGCATTTACAACCAACAAATATTTGTTTTCTTCGTAATAATAAACTAACAAATCATCTACAATTCCGCCTTTTCCATTGGGAAAGTAATTGTATTGAGCTTTGCCTATGGTTAGAGCTGCAATATCATTTGAGCAAACTTTTTGTAAAAACGCAAGTGCATTTGGACCTTTCACCCAAAACTCTCCCATGTGCGAAACATCAAAAACGCCAACAGCATTGCGTACTGTGTTGTGCTCATCGTAAATTCCGCTGTATTCTATGGGCATATTATAACCAGCAAATTCGTGCATTTTTGCACCAAGTGCCACATGAAATTGTGTAAAAGGAGTTGATTTTATTGTTGACATGATAGTATGATTAGTATTCTTTTTTTAATAATTGTAGTGAATAAATAAAATAAAAAACAATGTAGAAATAGTCTTTAATTCCCCCCTCGGGGGATTTAGTGGGCTTCTTTTACTTTTTCGCCGCTAACAGTTCTGCAATCTTAACGATCACCATAGTCGCTTTTTCCATGGATTGTACGGGAACGAATTCAAATCTGCCGTGGAAATTATGTCCACCAGCAAATATATTAGGACATGGCAAACCTTCAAATGAAAGACGAGCACCATCAGTTCCTCCGCGTATTGGCTTTACATTAGGAGTTACGCCCACTGCTTTCATAGCTTCAAAAGCCAAATCGACAATATGCATTACTGGTTCCACTTTTTCACGCATGTTAAAATACTGATCACGAATTGCAAGCGAGGCAGTGTTATGTCCAAATTCAGCATTGATTTTATTTACTAAATGCTGCATTTCCTTTTTGCGACTTTCAAAACGATTTGTATCATGATCGCGGATAATATAACTCAAAGTAGATTCTTCGACCGTACCTTCTACATGTATCAAATGATAAAATCCTTCGTAACCCTCAGTGTGTTCAGGAGTTTCCCAGCGTGGCAACATACCGACAAACTGTTGAGCTACTCGCATGGAATTCAGCATTTTATGTTTGGCATACCCTGGATGAACATTCAGCCCTTTGAAAGTTACCTTGGCTGAGGCCGCATTGAAATTTTCATATTCAAGTTCTCCAATTTCGCCTCCGTCCATAGTATAAGCCCATTCAGCCCCAAACTTTTGAACATCAAAATGATCTGCTCCCTGTCCGATTTCCTCGTCGGGTGTGAAACCAATTCTGATTTTACCGTGTTTAATTTCAGGATGTGCCATCAAATACTCCATTGCAGTAACGATTTCAGCAAGGCCAGCTTTATCATCGGCTCCCAACAAAGTTGTTCCATCGGTAACTATTATATCTTGTCCTTTATATTGAAGTATTTCAGGATATTTATCCGTTTCAAGTACAATGAGTTTTTCGTCATTCAACAGAATGTCATTGCCATCGTAATTATTCACAATTCGTGCTTTTACGTTTTTTGCCGACATATCAGGACTTGTGTCCATGTGCGAAACAAAACCGATGGTAGGAATTTCTTTGTCGGTATTGGCTGGCAAAGTCGCCATTATATAGCCGTTTTTATCCAACGAAACATCTTGTAAATTCAATGAAGTAAGTTCTTCAACCAAATACTTCGCAAAAACCATTTGCCCAGGCGTGCTGGGTGTCATATTTGTATTCTCATCGGAAGTGGTGGTAAAACTCACATATTTCAAAAACCGTTCTGCAATATTCATATTATTAATAGATTAAATGATTTTGTTATAAACTCTAGCTTTTTTAAATAACAAATAACAGAATGCAAAGTTAGTTTTTTTATCGATAATTTGTATAATTATTGAATAGAATAATAAAATAGAGGATAGGGAAGTTAGATTATAACAGCAATCAGTAAACAAGCGAACGAGTAAACAAGTAGACGGAAGTAATTGAAGTTATTTGAAGTTAAAGAAGTTAGCAAATGGAGTACGTCGATGGTACATTCCGATATGTCGGAACATCCCGCCCTTGCGGGACTCTTCTAAACGCTGAACACTAAACAAACAACTCATCAATTCCATATAAACATAATTGTTAGTATCTTTGTTCCATAAAATAAGTCCTTTATAATGGCTTATTTTATTTTAACAGATTTTGAAAATAATATGATACAAAATAGATTATATCAACTTACCGACTTCCTGCCAACTACAAAAAAAGAACTTGAACTTCGCTCTTGGGACGAAGTAGATGTGGTTTTCTTTACCGGTGATGCTTATATTGATCATCCAGCCTTTGGAGCAGCTGTTATAGGGCGAATTTTAGAATCCGAAGGGCTGAAAATAGCTTTGGTTCCGCAACCTAATTGGAGAGATGATTTACGCGATTTCAAAAAGATGGGTCGTCCACGTATGTTTTTTGCTGTTTCGGCTGGCAATATGGATTCTATGGTAAATCATTACACTGCCAATAAGAGGTTACGAGCCGACGATGCCTATTCGCCTGATGGCAAACCCAATATGCGTCCCGATTATGCAACTATCACTTATTGCAATATTATTAAAAAATTATATCCTGATGTACCTTTGTTGATTGGTGGAATAGAAGCATCGTTGAGGCGGTTTACACATTACGATTATTGGTCAGATAAATTGATGCCCAGCATTTTAGTAGACTCAAAAGCTGATTTGTTGATTTATGGAAATGGAGAAAAGCCACTCCGTGAGTTGTTGAAAAGTTTAAAAGCGGGTATTCCTTTCAAAGAAATTCAGGATATTCCTCAGACTTCCTATTTATCTAAAACAAAGACAGAGTCTACTTGGAAAGACATTGAGTTGGTAGACCACGAAACTTGTCTGAAAGACAAAAAACTCTATTCGTCCAATTTTAGACATATCGAGGAAGAATCGAATAAGATTCAGGCTGACAGACTGTTGCAAAAAACTGGAAACCGTTGGGTAGTTGTGAATCCGCCTTTCGCACCACTATCAGAAAAAGAGTTGGATGCATCCTTCGATTTGCCTTACACACGATTACCTCATCCTAAATATAAGGATAAGAAGATTCCGGCTTACGAAATGATTAAATTTTCCATCAATCTCCACCGAGGTTGTTTTGGAGGTTGTGCTTTTTGTACTATTTCTGCTCATCAGGGCAAGCATATCGTTTCTCGGTCGAAAGAATCTATTTTGGCTGAGGCGAAAAAGGTAACCGAAATGCCTGATTTTAAAGGCTATATAAGCGACTTGGGCGGACCTTCGGCCAATATGTACGGGCTGAAAGGAATAGATTTGGATATTTGTGCCAAGTGCAAAAAGCCATCTTGCATACATCCTAAAGTTTGTTTCAATCTTGATACAGACCATAGTAAATTGATAGATATTTATCGGTCGGTTGATAAAATTCCGGGTATTAAAAAGTCCTTTGTGGGGAGCGGTGTACGTTATGATTTGCTATTAAGCGCCTCAAAAAGTGAGGCAGCCAACGAAAGTCATGCTGAATATATTAAGGAGTTGATTACCAACCATGTGTCTGGTAGATTAAAAATTGCACCAGAACACACTTCCGATGCTGTACTGAAATTGATGCGTAAACCTTCGTTCGAATACTTTGGAAAATTCAAAACTCAATTCGAAAGAATAAATAGAGAAGCTGGATTGAATCAACAGTTAATTCCATACTTTATTTCAAGCCATCCCGGTTCGGAAAAGGAAGACATGGCTCACTTGGCCATACAAACTAAACGCATGGATTTCAAGCTCGAACAGGTTCAGGACTTCACTCCTACTCCCATGACTTTGGCAACTGAAATATATTATTCAGGTTATCATCCTTATACTTTGGAGCCAATATTTACGGCTAAAACCAAGGAGGAAAAGTTGGAACAACGCAAGTTTTTCTTCTGGTACAAGAGCGATTATAAACAACAAATAATTCGTGATTTTCAGAAAATGAAACGACCTGATTTGCAAGAGAAATTGTTTGGGAAATAAATTTTAAGAGTTTGGTGTTCAGGGTTTAGCGTTCAGTGTTTAGCGTTCAGTGTTTAGCGTTTAGCGTTTGAAGATTCCCACAAGGGGCAGGATGTTCCGACATATCGGAATGTACCATCAACGTACTCTATTTGAAATTTGAAAGACATTTCGTTTAGCATTCATGAGTTTTATTTTTTTTTGCCTCAGCCTTTTCCTTAGCCTCAGCTTTTTGTTTCCTCGTTTCCTTGTCTACTTGTTTATTGTTTGCCGTTTACTGTTATTTAGTTAAAAAAAATGAATTACGAATCAACATTAGAGTATTTATACAATCAACTTCCTACCTATCAACACATTGGCAGTGCAGCTTACAAACCTGGTCTTGACAATACGATTCAGTTATTGCAAGTATTAGAGAATCCGCACACTAAATTTAAAACCATCCATGTTGCCGGAACCAATGGTAAAGGTTCGGTGTCACATTTTTTAGCTTCTATTTTTCAGTCGCAAGGCTACAAAACTGGTCTATATACTTCCCCCCATTTAGTAGACTTTGGGGAGCGAATTAGGGTGAATGGCGAGATGATAGATCGCGATTATGTAGAAAATTTCGTCAAACAGAATAAAGAAACATTTCAAACGATTCAGCCCTCTTTTTTTGAAGCAACTATGGGCATGGCATTCAACTACTTTGCTGATCAACAAGTTGACATAGCCATTATAGAAGTTGGTTTAGGAGGTCGACTTGACAGTACAAATGTTATTTCGCCATTAATTTCTGTTATCACCAATATCAGTTTTGATCACATGAATTTATTGGGCAATACTTTAGCCCAAATTGCATTTGAAAAAGCTGGAATTATTAAAAAGAACACTCCGGTTGTGATAGGTGAATTGCAGCAAGAAACAATTTCTGTGTTTCGTGAAAAAGCAATTGAAATGGAGAGTCCGTTATTTATTGCCGATGAAGGATTTAGTGTAAGTGGCTACAGTGGTTCAAAAATAGAAGTTAGTGATAAAAAACTCAATAGATACAAACTGGGACTTACGGGGACTTATCAGCTAAAAAATTTAGCTACCGTACTTAAAACCATCGAAGTACTAAATCAGTCTGATTCTATTCCTTTTCAAATTTCGGAGGAAGCACTTACTGATGGATTAGAAAATGTTATTGAAAGTACTGGACTGAGAGGAAGATGGGAAATACTTTCAAATCAACCTCTTACGATAGTAGATACTGGACACAATGTTGCTGGAATTGAGTTCGTGGTTTCACAACTTGCAAAAACTCCCTACCAAAAACTTCATTTCGTGATTGGGATGGTCAATGATAAAGATGTAACTCACATACTTGAATTACTACCAAAGCAAGCTGAATATTATTATACTCAAGCTAATATTGTCCGTGCTTTGCCAGCCAATGAGCTACAAAGATTAGCAGAAAAATACGACTTAACCGGAAATTCTTTTCAAACAGTCGAGGAAGCGGTTAAAAACGCACAGTCAAATGCTGGTGCAGTCGATGTCATTTTTATTGGTGGTAGTAATTTTGTGGTTGGGGAAGCGCTTGTTCTGTTTTAAAAGTTTAGCGTTCTGCGTTTAGTGTTGAGCGTTTAGTGTTTGGTGTTTGGTGTTTGGTGTTTAGTGTTTAGCGTTCTGCGTTTAGCGTTGAATCGAAGAGTCCTAGAAAATCGAGATGTTCCGACATATTCCCGATAAATTTCCGATACATTTCCGATACATCTGAACAAGCTGGAATTTAGAATCGAAGTACTCCATTTGAGATTTGATCTGGCAGACATGCAAACTTTATCCATAATTCTTTCTCTATTCTCCTTTAGTTGTTAGTATCTAAACTCTAAAATTGATGTTTTTTTTGGCACAATATAAATTGTTTTAACGTACTCTACATGTTGCAATTAATAGATAATCAATTTAATATAAAAATTCCATAAAAGAAAATTATCTTTATTTATTTCAAAAGAAAATTAATTTCAATTACTTCTTTTGTGCCTGTCTTTGTTCTTTTGTCTAACATCTTTGTTCTCCCGCTCCCCGTTTATTTCGGGATGTTCCATGGGCGGGATGTCGAATACTCCATTGGCTCTGGCTTGTCCAGATTAGGGTTTTCGTATCGGAGTTTTAAGCACAAAAGTAGCAGCATTACTTCCTGGAGTCTTATCAAAAACAGCATCAGAAACTACCGAAAAAGTCAAAGAAGCATCGTTGCTTGGTTTACGTGCTACATACTTAAATGGGAAATATAGCCCAGTAGTATTAGCATTGAAATAAAACTGACCATTAGCATAATTCGATGAAGATTTGAAAATCGAGTCCATGGAATTTTTGGAATGATACACGACGCGAGTGGAACTATCAGCAGATTGTTTAAGATAGAAAGTTGTTATATTATTTTGATAACCAGTCAGATATAAATAAAACGAAACTGTATCACCCACTGTAATTGTGTCAAGTTTGAAAGAACCTGCATCGGTTATGTATGCTTTCAAGGTGTCACCATCCTGAGTAAAAGGCAATTGAACGAAGATAATTTCTGGAGTGTAATTTGCTTCGCCATCCAAGTTACAAGAATTAAAAGAAATAAGGGCTGCAAAAATGGCAAATATAAAGAATATCTTAGCTTTCATAATGATTGTTATTTTCAATGCAAAAATACAAAAATTATACCACAATTCCTAATAAAAAGTACAGAATATTTAAAAAATGTATATATAAATTATAACTGTCTTTAAATTAGAAGTTTGTACCTAATAAAATAAGAAAGTTTAGGGTTTAGGGTTCGGCGTTTAGGGTTCATTTAAAAGTCCCGCAAGGGCGGGATGTCGAGTACTCCATTTGAGATTTGAAAGATTTGCAAACCTTGTCTTCGCCTTTGCCTTTGCCTAAAACTCATTTCTCACTCCTCACTCCACCGAATCAATACTCTGTACCTCTTATTTGCTTAAATCTAAACTTCATTTTTCCTAATTGACTCACAAAAAGCCCTGAAACAACAATTAGAATTCCAAACATTTTTAACCAAGTGAGACTTTCATCGAGAAACCACCACGCAAAAATCGCTGTAAAAACTGGGATTAAATTTACAAATACATTCGTTTTGGCTACACCAATTTTCCGAACAACGCCTGCGAACAAGACAAATGCAATAACGGACGCAAAAACTGCCAACATAAATAATGCTCCAATAGCTTGAGAACTAACATGAATGCTGTGAATAGATCCGAAATCAGTTATAAAAAAAGTCGGGATAAAGAAACCCAATCCGATAAAACTCTGATAAAGAATCACATTGATAGTAGAGTAATAAGTTGGGATTTTGCGAAGCGTAGTAGTATAGCAAATGGCGGAAAAAACTGCCAAAAACAATAATGCAACGCCCACCGGATTACTAATAAATCCACCGACAGGCTCATAAATCACCAAAAACACACCCATCAGCGAAACCAATATTCCTACAATATTCATCCAACCAATTTTTTCCCGTAGTAAAAAATAAGCCAATACGGGTGCAAACAAAGGAATGGTCGAAACAATAACCGAAGCCAAGGTCGATTCGACCATTGTCAAGCCATAAGTCTCACCAATATAATACATAAAAGGCTCAAAAAAAGCCAATAAAACAAACCATTTCAAATCTTCCTTGCGAATTTTCTGAAATTTACCTGCCAAAATTGAAATTGTAAAAAGTAAAACGGAAGCAATAATCAACCGCAACGAAACTAAGGTAACAGGAGGAAATGATTCAATGGCAACCCGCGTCCAGATAAAGGAAACGGACCAAAAAATCATTGAAAATACGATTGCAATGTATGTTTTTAGGTTGTTCATTGGGGAAAGGAAGTTAATTAAGTTGGGAAAGTTATGAATTAATTGAAACGAAGTGAGATATGAAAGGCATAGGCACAGGCACAGGCAAAAAGTCGGTATGCAAAATATTTAAACTCTTCAAACCAACACTAAACGCTAAACACTAAACGCCAAACACTGAACACTGAACGCTAAACACTAAACACTAAACACTGAACGCTAAACGCTAAACGCCAAACACTGAACACTGAACACTAAACACTAAACGCTAAACACTAAACGCTGAACGCTGAACGCTAAACGCCAAACTCTTTAATTCTTTCTTTAATCTCTCCCCAAACTTCTTCTGACATTTTTGCTCCAAGCACTTCTACAACATACCCGGAAACCAACGAACCAATCTTGCCACATACCTCCAAGGGATAATCATTGGCTAATCCGAAAAGGAATCCAGCTGCATATAAATCGCCCGCACCAGTTGTATCAATACAATTGGACAATCGAGGTTTAATCTGAACCTGCACATTACTCGACTTAATATACGAACCCTCCTTACCCACTTTTACAACCGCTATTTCGCACAGTTCAGCAATAGCGTCAAGTGCTTCCAAAGGTTCTTTACCTGTAAATGCACGTGCTTCTTCTTCGTTTGCAAAAACAATATCAACGTATTTTTTTACTATTTCTTGCAAAAATTCAAGATTTGCCTCCACAACATTATAGCTTGCCAAATCAATCGATACTTTCAATCCTGCCTCTTTCGCCATCTTAACCGCCGTGCGTATTAGATCGTGGTTTTGTACCAAATAACCCTCGATATGGAAAATATCGTATCCTACAAACATGTCAGGTGATAAATCTTCGGCTCCCAATTCACTGGCTGCACCTAAAAAAGTACAAAGAGTACGCTCACCATCTTTCGACACCAACACTGTACATTGCCCCGAAGCCGTTTCACTAAATTGTAAATGTGGAGTTACAGCATTAGCATGCGTATCGCTCATAAAAAAACTACCTACTGCGTCCTGACCGATTTTACCTATAAAACCAGCTGCGATACCGAGTCGTGTAATTCCATTGATTGTGTTCGATGCCGATCCACCAGTTGCCATTTTGGGAGTAATAGTCGATAAAATATCAGTAATTTCCTTCGATTTAAATGCGTCAACCAATTGCATACTACCTTTTGGCAAATTAAGTTCCGATAAAACAATATCATTCTCAATCTGTAACAAAATATCTGTCAGGGCATTACCCATTCCTAAAACTTTTTTCATAAATATATTCTACAATTTTTGCACAAAGATATTGCATATTTCAGGAAAAGCAATTACTTTTGCAACGCATTTGACAAAAAAAATGCAATTAAATTCTTCCTTAGCTCAGTTGGTTAGAGCATCTGACTGTTACTCAGAGGGTCCTTGGTTCAAGTCCAAGAGGGAGAGCCCCGAAAAAAGCTAAATCGTTACAAAT
>JBBSCW010000078.1:0-11117 GCA_038249855.1 Bacteroidales bacterium | reverse complement strand
GATTAATACCCTTAGCAACCGAATCATTGGGAATTAATTTTGCACCAAACTTAACTTCATCGCCTGCTTTTAGTTTTATTTGTAATGAATTGTCAATTCTGTACAATAATCTGTAAGCACTTATAGATGAAGGTTCTACAACAAACAATACATTTTCGTAGCCTTGAATTCCACTGATTATGACTCCTTTTTTATCCATTACACAAGGAGTAGGTGGTGTTTCAATTATTTTATAACATTCAATTATATTGTAACAAGGTTCTTTAACGCACTGGATAAGAATTCCTTTAAATTCAATTTTAGTTCCGATTTTGAGCTGTACATTGGGTAAGGAATAAACGTAGCCTTCTGATTTAATAACACTCGATTTGTCAACATTGGCTACAACCTCACCTTTCTTATCCATAATACAAGGTGCCGAGTCCACAAGTTCGTAGCAAGTGGCAACACCCACAATATGACATAAGTTATTAGAAACTGAATCATTCCTGAAAGGGAATCCACCAAATCGCACTTTGTCGCCGACTTTAAGTTTAATTGGGACATAGTCGATATTCAATGTATTTGCGCCAATTGTGTACAACTGAGGCAAAGGACTCATACTTGGCGATGAAGTATCCTCAATAAATAAAAGGTTGGCACAGTCATTTTGTCCTTGAACAACTATACCGGACTTATTAATTATACATTGAAAGCTAATTGTTTTTATCAGCTTTTTTTCAAAATAAATCTGAGTACCCTGTTCAAGAATCCGTAAATTTATCGAAGTTTTAAACTTAGTGATTACAGCCGTGCAAGCCGGTTTAGTCATTATCATTTTCCGTTCTACAAAAATTTTGTTTTTTGATACAGAATCAATTGCTAAATAGTAATCAGGGCATCCGTCAGTAGAAGTGTAGATGTAGGTAAGTAAAATACTGTCGGTGGCGAAGGGTTTTTCGGGAGAGACAATGAGGTTTTCGTTTGAAGCAGTTGCTTGTGCATTAATTTGACCAAATTGCAAGAACCAGGCAAGAACTAAAATCGTAGTGAATAGATGTTTTTTCATGGCGATACGTTTTAAAAGAAAGTATTAAAATTACTTTTATACAAAAATAAAGTACAAATATATAGCACAATTTGGAATATTGTTCTGATTTTAAGATAAATTTGGCAAAAAAACATGGAAGAAATGAAGATGGATTTTAAATCAAATCTAAAACGTTAAGACTTAACATACCCCACATTCAAAATCCTACCACAACCTGCATGTTTTACTTCTGGTGGTTGTTCAGTTAAACCAACATTTCCAAATTTATTTGCCATGCTTATTTCTACTTTATCAATTTAAAACTTCGACCTCCAAACCCCGAAAATGGGGGACTTAACCTGCCTTCGTCAGGCAGGGAAGCAGTTTTTATAAATTTAAATTACGTAAGTCACCTTCCTAACATTTCGGAGGAGCTTATTCTCACATAAACAGCTACTTGTAACTGTTAAAATCAAACAATTTAGATCTCTGTCTGTATTTAGGTTGTTGATATATTGATATTTAAAAGTTAATTTACATTTTTCTGGGATTAGTTCGACTTATCAAGTACTTTTTTAGGTGTCATTCTGAATAGTACGGTAGTTGATTATTCATTTCTAATAATGTTTTTTAAAACTCATAAATGGATATATTATCCATCCCATTTTTCAATAAAATGATAATCGCTAAATGATAACAAAAAATTAGTGATAATATTTATTTCACATTGGTTGTGCGCTGATTTATAATTCGTATTTTTGTCCTTATCCAAAATTTGAAAAAAGTCAAAATCCTATGGATCAATATTTCATTACCAATACCATAGACGTAACGCTCTCAAAAGTAACACAATAGTGTACGAGAGTTCGATAAAATTAATTCGATATTGAAAAAATAATAATAATATGAGCGAAGAAACATTGTTTGCAGAATATAAAAGTATTCAAAAAATAAGAACTGGAGATAAAGGGTTTAAAGACCTAGCACTTACTTGCGTGTCATTTGCTAATGCTCAAGGTGGCACTATTGCTATTGGCATTGAAGATAAGACCAAATTGCCTCCCATTTATCAAAAGATAGAACAAAAGGAAGCGAACGATGCAGCCACACGCCTGAAAAGTCTTTGTTTTAATGTGAGTTTAAGCAGCTCAATGGTAATGACACACAGCAATGGTTCAGATTATTTTGTAATAACAGTTTCTCCCTCTTTAAAATCAATTGCTTCAACCAGCGATGGCAAGTTCTATATTCGTGTGGTTGACAAATGCGAACAGATACGAAATGAAGATATTCACCGCTTGGCAAATGAGAAGGAGGCCTTTCAATGGGAATTGGTGTGTACTAAAACAGTTTCGACAAATGATATTGACGAAAATGCGCTGGCTAAATTCACAGAGAAAATACGAAAGTCCGACCGTGTGAAAGAACATATAAAACAAATGTCTGATGAGGAAATTGCAGAAACTACAATTTAGTGTTGGATGGATTCCTAACCTATCTCGGAGTTTTGTGGTTGGGAAATGCCAAACAAAGAAGCCGAATAGCCTACCCTATCTCAGTGCAATACATTGTTTATGATATGAATGAGAATAAAGTTAGAAAGGAAGACTGGCATGACAATTTGCTTAATCCCGAAGAGTTACTCTTGGATATTGAACAAAAGGCGATAGAACTCACTTACTCACATGAATTTCCAGACGGTTTATTCCGTAAAAAAGTTAGACATTATCATCCAAAAGTAATTCGAGAACTTTTAATTAATGCCTTTGCACATAAAAGTTATACCATTTCGGGCGATATTCTTATTCAGGTCTATACTGATAGGTTAGAAATCACTAATCCAGGAGGTTTACCGCTTGGGGTAACTAAAGATAACATTCTTCATGCCCGCCAACGACGGAATCCACACCTAATACGCATTCTACACGATTTGAAGTTAATGGAAGGTGAAGGATCAGGCTATGACTTGATTTATGAACTTAACTCAATGGATTCAAAAGAAAACCCTATGATTGAATCTGACTTCAATTCGACCAAAGTAATACAAAGTTCTAAGATTATCGATAAGGAAATCATACCCTTACTGGATTATATCTCACAACATTACACACTTTATCAGAAAGAATTCATAGCCCTGGGATTGGTGGCACGACACAAAAAACTACTCTCAACCAGACTCTCTTCATTGCTACAATTAGCGGATGAAGACAGATTAAGAAATTATACAACCCGATTGGTTGAACAAGGAATTTTCATTAAACGTGGAGCAAAGAAATCCAACGAATTTCTTATTAATCCAAAACTCATCGTCAATTCCAATGCAAATATAAAGACCTCACTAAAAACAATTGAACCCCATCGGTTAGTAGCACTTATTGAGGAAGATATTCGATTGCACCCAGATAGCTTAAGAAAAGAAATTGAAGAACGTCTGCCCGATGCAGAAGCTTCCGACATACAAAAGGCTTTATATGCGCTAGTGAAAAAAGGGAAATTAGTAACTAGCGGTGGAAGAACATACAGAAAGTATAGACTAGCTAGCTAAGTAAGTATGTATGTGTGTTAGATGGCATAAAAAAAAAGAAAACAAAAAGAAATTATACAAGAGATTGTATAAAGTATTGTATAACTGAATACTATCTATTTAAATTTCTTTTGAAATAAAAATAGAAAATAAAAGGAATACCTAAATAAGAACAAATAAACAATCTTAATGAAAAGATATTAAGCAAAATCAAGCACAATGAAATATCTCAACCAATACCACAAGGAATCAACGGAGAAGTGTTTGAAGGAACTAGAAGAACAGAAGAAATTAAAGCTGAACTCACATGAAGAAGCGAAAAAACACTTCGAGATGCAGGCTAGGATAGATAAAAAGTATCCAACCGGGAAAGTTTAAGTAATATGTACAATTAGTTCTTTAGTGCGATTTACGCTCAATAGAAGGTAGAATCTCATCCGTTATTCAACAAAATGATAATCGTCAAATAGATACTGCTATGAACTTCAAAGACTTATCAATTATAGATTTTTTGGATTATATTTCAGGGAAACGAAACTTCCAAGATATGGAGTCAATTATTTCTGAAATTGAAATGTTGGAGTATTTGGAATATAAAACCTCGACATTTTCAAGAGAAAGATTTGATGTTGCGATTAAGGATATTAGGAATTATGCAAAACGTATTGAATTTGAATCTTATGTTGTTGATGATAAGTTTCCTGATAAACGATATTTTGATGGTAGATTTCCCTATAATATTTATTGTCAGATAAGACCAGAAAGTAAGTTTGAGTTTGGAGAAAACCATAGTTTGAAAGAAAGGATAGGTATTATAAAAGTCAACCTATGATTGAATTACCTTCTTTATATTACAGGAAGTTGTACCTATTTTCCGATATTTCCGAACGAGAATATAAACGAGTTTGCGAAACACCAACCACCGCAACCGCCGAAGTTGAAATAATGACAACGGTAATGAAACGCCCGAATAACACACACGGTCAACAATTTGCATTGTTAGAATCGTTAGGCGTTATTGAGTATTTGAAAAAAGAATATCCAATTTTAAAAGTTGATTTAAAATTAGGTGAGTTGATAAGAAATATCATTAATAGAGATATAAATGACACTCGAACAAAAATGGTTGCGTTTACCAATACAAAAGACCAATCAAATTTGCCTAAAAATCAGAAAGTTATAAATGATATTTTGATTAAAATAGGTATCATTCAAAAAGACTAAATAAATTGTAACATCCTACAGCAATCCTACAATCAACTAAATATCAGTAAATTAAATAAGTTTCGTTCTATTTTTGCAGGGTAATTTATAAACCCAACAAAGATGAGCGAAATTATTTTATCTGGAATCACTTTTGAACAACTACAAGAAAGTTTCAAAAGTATAGTAAGAAACGAAGTACAATTAATCGTTTCAGGTTTGCAACCCGCAGCCGAACCCGCCCCCGAGTTAATCACTCGAAAAGTAACAGCCGAGATTTTAGCTATTTCACTACCTACATTGAACGAATGGACTAAGACTGGTATTATATACAAATACCAAACAAAGCCTCAATTGGCCTTAAAGTTGGTAAAACAAGCTATTGATGCAGTAATAGCATTTGATTTTATTGCAGGTGATGGTTTGTATGGTCACAATGCCGAACTTACAAGAGCTTTAGATAGTTTGAATAGACGTTCACAGAGATGAATTAGTTTTTCTTTCAGAACCAACGTTTTCTATACCGGAACGTAAAGGAAATAAAGGCAGAATACCCACAAATGTTCAACCTGACATTGAGCCTATTCAGTTGCAAAACTATATAAAAACACTTACACCAAAGGATTTTACATCTGAGAATGTAAGGCAAACGGCTAAGGGTTGGAAAAATGCAAAAGTTCATACCGTAACTGTTTGGCATTGCGATGGTAAAGAAGAAAAAGCGTGTAAAAGAACGCTGGTTATCACTGTATCTGAAAAGACAAAATTTTCATTGAGTAATGGTGATAAAGAAAAATACAGAAATAAGCAATGGGCTTACTTTCAATGCAGTAGGTATTGGGTTGAACAATGCTTTGATGATGCAAAAAACGAACTAGGAATGTCTGGTTATCAAGTTACAGGGTGGTTGGCATGGCAACATCACATGGCATTAGTGCTAATGGCAAGCCTTTATATCCTCAACATAAAGCTTGAAACACAGCATGAAATACCACTTTTAAGTGTTAGAGATGCCAGAATTATGGCAATTGCCATAAACTTTGGTACTCTAGGGGATGTAGAAAGGTGTACGGAACACATGCAAATCAGACATAGGAAAAGACAAAAGGACATAGATAGATTCTATGTTAAAATCTAATTTAGTAAAGTAGAAGTAGATACAAAGATTTAATAAGAACTATTTAACGAGGAGGTTAGAACAGTTTTTTTATGATATATGGTAATAAAAAGAGGTCAGGAAACCACTCCCGACCGCAAATTGTGTTTAACCAACCAACGGCATAGCGTTGGGAAGTGTTACAAAGATAGTTTGTTTTTAAATTGAATAAAAACCATCCACTATATTATCTGTTTATTATTCTAATTTTGTTCACTGAAATCAATCAAAACAAATCTATTCTTACCATTATTCTTGCTAAAACTGGAAGTGTGTATATTTATATACTTGATAATCAAAATTTATTATGTAGTCCCGCCGGGAATCGAACCCGGATCTAGTGTTTAGGAAACACTTGTTCTATCCATTGAACTACAGGACCGCTGTTTTTGGTGGCACAAAAGTACATTTTTTTGATGAGAAAAAAAAGCAAACATTCATTCTGAGTTTTACAGTCTCTTTGTGAAGTGCCCGATGTCTGAGTATCTATTGTCAAGTTGCTTGGGAATTATAAGTGTTTTTGTACCTTTGCAATTATTCTTATTTGCATCGGAATCATTTTGTATACATCTGCAATAGAATTTTATACCGATTGCAAAAAAAAAAACAGTCCAATGTCGAGTGCAACTAATTGTACTGCTTATTTCATCCGCATACTGGATGTACCATTTGTATCGTCATTATACAAAAGAGACTTTGGACTTAAATAAAAATTCATTTGGTAATATATGCCATTGATAATCAATCTCAATATGTTTAAAATCTTTATTGGAGGACTTAGGGTTTTAGCCTATTTCCCGCTGTGTTTGTTGTATATTTTATCCGATTTCCTGTTCTATACGGTTTATTATATCGTAAGGTATCGCCGCAGAGTGGTACGTAAGAATCTTGTAGGTTCATTTCCAGATAAGAATCCAGCTGAAATTCTGAAAATTGAAAAGAAGTTTTACAGATACTTTTGCGACTTATTTGTTGAAACTATTTATGTCACCGGTATCTCCGAAGAGGAATATCTACAGAGAATAAAGTATTTAAATATCGACCTTATTGCGAATCTGTACGCTGAGAAAAAGAGTGTTATGATGATGACCGCCCATTATTGTAATTGGGAGTGGCTTTCATCTATGTCTTTGGTATTACCTCCAGAAGGACCCATGGAAGGAATCTACAAAGAGTTATCGAATAAAAAATTTGATAAATTCATGTTCGATTTACGGGAGAAATTTGGTGGGAGAAACATCGAAAATAAGATCCTATTTAAAACAATGTTGAAAAACAGGCAAAATGCTATCTATTCCATTTATTGCATGATTTCGGATCAACGTCCTGCTCCGGGAAGTTCTCGACATTGGTTGCCATTTTTGAATCAAGACACTTCGGTGTTAATTGGAACTGAACAGTTAGCCCGAAAATTTGATTATCCTGTCGTGTTTTTAGATATGCGAAGGCAAAAAAGGGGATATTATGTGTGTGAATTTGTGATGATTTCAGAGCATCCGAAGTTGGAAGCAGAAAATGAAATTACTCGAAAGTATATGGAACTTTTGGAAAAGAAAATCAAGGACAAACCTGAGTTCTGGCTTTGGACTCACAATCGCTGGAAACACAGAAGATAAACCCTAAATAATTTACAATTTGTGAACATTTACGACTTACAATTTAAGAAAATTGTATTTAAAATCAGCTATTTAATTCTGAAATTAAATGGACTTATTTATAATATTGTAAATTTATCAACACATTCTGTTTATTAAAAGTAACCAGCTAAAAACAATGCCGACAGTCAATGACTATCGGCATTTGTAAACAACAAACACACTCTATCATAATTTAAAACTAACGCCAAGATTCAAAATAGCAATACCATAACCAAGTTCGGCCATCGCAGCAAGTTTTGGAGTGAAATAATAGCGAGCACCCACAAAGCCAGCATAAATTAAACCACCCGCTGAAGTTCCTCCTAATGAAGCCCCAATTCCTGAATATTTACTACTTGCAATATTATATCCTAATAATATCCCTGCATAGGTGTCAATATTATCAATAAGCTGATAATGAACTATACCGCGAGCCCCTACAATAATATTAGTGTATGAATAGTAGCTACCCCAAGTTGCCGTAGTAAATCCTAAGTATCCGCCGACACCTAATGAAGATTTTTCATTAAAAAGTTCGTCCTTTATACCATATTCAAATGAAGCTCCAATAGGTGGAATACCGATTTTGTAACCACTTCCATAAATAGAGCTACCAAGTCCGATACTTACATTCGCTACTTTGTCTCCTTTTGAAAACATATTTGCTTGTGCAAATAAACCTGTTACGGCAACTATGGCCAAAGCCATCAGAAAAAATCTTTTTTTGTTCATAATGTCAAAAAATTTAATTGATTAATTTTTGATAAAAAAGTTATTTGTTTTACTGAATACTTAAATGAATGATTGTGTGGAAATTATTTAATTGTAACTAATTTGCTGACTACTATCTGATTACCAAAAACAAAATTCTTTGAGCCAAATAGTTTTATTTCATAATTATAAGGAGCTACTTGTACAAAAGCGTTTCCTTTTTTGAGTGAACTCAGTTGATCTGACATAAAAGTTACCGACTTAATATTACCAGCTACTGTTTTCACGACATCGTTTACCATGTATATAATAGAATCGGCACTCGAAACGGAGGATAAACTGATGGTATAAGATTTTGTTTTATCTACGGTAGCATCGCAAGTAAATCCCGAAGCGGTAGGAAACGATTTTTTTGTAGTGTAATTAACAGTCGGAATATTATTAGCACCAGCAACCGACCATTTAGCGGTACCTTCAAAAGTTATCCCTGTTGGGTTTGTTATTGAAACAGGTGACATGTAGAATTTATTCTTTTCCATTTTTAAAGATATATCATTAACTTTGACATCGCCAGCTGCTACATTACTACCGCCATCGGTAAATCCAGCAAAGGCACTTCCGAAATCTACTTGGGCATCGCCTAAGTCCATTTCTAAGCCTCCAGTGCTAACTGAGGTTTTGGTGTTTAAGGCCCATAATACTGAATACGAACTATTAAAACTAGGTCGTGTGTCTGCTTTTGAAGGTTCGCTTACTTCTCCACCTAACAAATCGCACGATGATAATACGACAATACTTAATAAAGAAACAATAAGTAATTTTTGAATCAATTTCATAATTTTGTTTTTTTGGATAATTTATAAATCAAATAATTTAGTTGAATGCTTATTATGTATATTTCAACTAAATTTGTTTGTGCAAAGATATATGTGGCGAGTAGTGGAAGCAATACGACAAATGCCGTAATTCATAGTTTGCTTTTATGAGGGGAAAATAACTATTCAGTGCTAGCAATCGAGTAGGAAGTGAGCGATTATTTCGCTCACTGTCCTCTCACGCCACCGTACGTACCGTTCGGTATACGGCGGTTTCTTAACTTTGCACACGAACACAGCGATAATAAGTCGAGAAAAACAAGTAACCTGCTTTTTGTAGCGATTCGTTGCTGATAGAGGTTTGAAGAATTGGGCTTTTGGCGGTACGCCAAAAGCTCTTTCTTGTATTTGAAAACAGCATAGATTGAAAGCGGGATAGCCCCCATAACGGACTTGCACCGTCAAATATACTCGCCTTGCTCGGCACACAAATATAAAAAAAGGAAGGACATTGTGTCTTTCCTTTTTTTATTGATAGCAATTGAATAACACTACAAGTGCTGCAATGTGTGTTAAAATTCTGACTTAACTGAAATCCTTAGCATATTAAACAAACCAACAGTCAGCATATCCAATTTACATCTTACACATTCACAAATAAATGCTCAGCAGCTTTACGTACTTTCGGTAGTTTTGCGTTATAATCTTGCAGCTCATCTCTTTTGCCGATTGCCAAAAGACAAACCGAGCTTTGATATTCTTCGTCGATTCCTAATAGCTGATTCAGTTTCGATGGATTGAAACCTTCTATTGGCACAGAATCCACTTCCTCGTTGGCAGCAGCGACTAAACCAAATCCTAAGGCGATATAAGCTTGACGAGTAGACCAATTGAAGTTATCTTCATCGCTACGACCCATCAGACCATCGACCATTGAACGGAATCCAGCAACTTTTTCTTTCGGTAAATCGCGAGTTGCATAGATTAAATTGAAATAATCATCGATAACTTCTTTGGTTATTTTGCGTAATGCCACAAAAACCAAAAGTTGCGAACAGTGCGGAATTTGCGGTTGTCCAGGTGCCGCTACATCAAATATCGCTTGCTTTAATTCCTGACTTTCTACTACATAAACTTTGAACGGTTGTAGACCCAAAGAAGTGGGTGCCAATCGAATAGCTTCTTTAATGTGTTCAAGTTTCTGATGTTCTATTTTTTCGCCATTCATCATTTTACTGGCGTACCTACGTTGTAATTTTTCTGTTAAACTCATATTTTTTTATCCTTAAACCATTCAAACACTTTAAGACTAATAAAGTTTTTTTGCTTAAAACTTTTTTTGATTTAATTTCTAAATTCATTCTTGAATCGGAATCACAATTGTATATGTTTTTTTATTAGGATTGGTCAAATTCCGGTCACGAAGCCAAGGGTTCGCCTCTTTGAGTTGCGCATAACTGATTTTATATTGTTTTGCCCAGTCAGTCCAATTGCCCACGGAGTCCGCCAAAAATACGTTTTGAGTTTTCACTGGCTGATAGAAATGTTCTTTTTCAACTTTGTAACCAAAATATTCCTGATTTTCTAAAAATCGTTTCATGGCCATAAGCCTGAAAATATATCTACCACTTTCTGAACTCAGAAGCAAATCCAATCCTTCGGTAGCTTGCTGTTTATCAAGTTCCTCAGAGATTCTTCCCATTCCTGCATTGTATGAAATAGCAGCGGTAGTCCAACTTCTATACTTATTATAGGCGCTTTTTATATATTTACAAGCAGCCTGAGTCGATTTTTCAATGTGGTATCGTTCGTCGATTTGATCATTTACTTCAAGGCCAAACTGCTCAGCGGTTTTGGGAAGTAACTGCCAGAAACCCGCTGCTTTGGCTGCCGAATAAGCCCTAATATCTAAATTGCTTTCTATCACCGCTAAATATTTAAAGTCAGTAGGAATACCATTTTCTTTGAGAATTGGTTCAATAATCGGAAAGTATTTTTGAGCTCGTTTTATTTGTAGCAAACTAACTGAATGATTATAAGCAATCACAATCTGTTCCCTATC
>JBBSCW010000077.1:0-11161 GCA_038249855.1 Bacteroidales bacterium | reverse complement strand
CTGAATAGAAGTTTAACGCTTGCTCTTATTTATGTGGCTGTAACTGGTCTATTGTGGTTTTATTCTGCAAGTTATAAACGTCAATTATTGGTAGGGAATTTAGTGGTTTCGATTTTGGCGGCCTTCACAATTTTAATAGTGGGTATATCGGGAATGGCACAACTCAAGCTGATTTATTCTAATTTAATTTACGAAACTCCGCTTCCTATGGAAATTTACGCTTGGATTGGTGGCTTTGCAATTTTTTCTTTCCTTATCACATGGATACGCGAAATAATTAAAGATATGGAAGACGAACGAGGAGATAGAGAATTAGAATGCAGATCGTTCCCCATTGTGTGTGGTTTTACTAAAACGAAAATAATTATCTTATCACTTATTTTCATTACAATTTTACTTTTGTTTCTTGCCAATTCTTATTACATACCTTTCGAAGGCAATTTGACAATCAAATATATCGTTTTTGGAGTTATAATACCATTTATTTTACTCGCTTTTTTGCTGGTGAAAGCAAATAAGAAAGCGGAATACCATCAATGTTCGCAATTGACCAAAGTAATCATGTTGGTTGGTGTACTTTACAGTCTTATATTTTATTTTCTGATGGCCAAGAGTTATGGCTTATCGCTATTTAATTTATTCTATGTGAAGTAATTAGCCCCCTATATCCCCCAAGGGGGACTTTAAGACTTGTTATGCAAGTTATATAAACTAAACAAAAAAGTATGATATATGAGTTTATTAAAAAATATTATCCATTATAATATTGTGCTTGGTTCACAATCACCACGCAGGAAGGAGTTAATGGCCGGATTAAATTTGAAGTTTGAGATTGAAATGATTGATGTAGAGGAGAATTATCCAAATCATTATTCAGGCGTTGATATTCCTATGTATCTTGCTGAAAAAAAGGCAAATGCGTATAAACCAAAAATGGATGAACATACCATGTTGATCACAGCCGATACTATTGTTTGGCATCAGGGTAAGGTTTTGGGAAAGCCAGTGGACAGGCAGGATGCTTACCGAATGCTTCAAACCTTGTCGGGCAAAACTCATCAGGTAATTACTGGCGTATGTATTTCCACTTTGCAACGTAAGAAAACTTTTCATGTGATTTCTGAAGTGCGGTTTGCCAATATTACGGACACTGAAATTAATTATTATTTAGATCACTATAAACCTTATGACAAAGCAGGTGCTTATGGCGTACAGGAATGGATTGGATTTGTGGGAGTTGAGCATATCAATGGCTCTTACTTCAATGTGATGGGCTTGCCTGTGCAACGTTTGTACAATGAATTAAAACGTTGGAAATAAGCTGATAACAAATAACGATTGAAGGATTCTAATACGACATTATTTCTTGCACAGACCTTACATCATAGAAACTTCGAGTATTCTTTTAGTTTTTTCGGTAATTCTATAACGGTTATCAAGGCGTAACCCTATCACCCAAACTATATCTTGACCTGAAACTAAAAGATAGGTTTTTTCTTTATCGTATAGGCTTAACTTTTGGTCAATGTAGAAATCGCTGATTTTCTTGTTTCCTTTCATTCCAAAAGGTACAAATGAATCACCCTCACGCCAGATTCGGATACTGAGCGGAAATCTCAATTTATCAGCATCGATATGAACCCGATTGTATTTTGTAGAAACCTGAAAATCAGAACTGTTATTCTGTAATAAAAATTGAAGGTGAATGGGAGAGTATATTTCTTCTAAATTTTCAGAAATGGAAATTTCCGTGGAATCAACTTTCTCAATTTTGGTGATTATCAACTTTTTTCTATCCTTAACCAACCGATGTGTATCAGAAATAAACACCTTTCCGGAAATGCTATCCAAATGATTCACAACATCTTGAATTTGGTCAGGATGAAAACCATAGGGATAAGTTAATTCGAAAAGTACGGTAGCGGGATTTGGTTCACGTTTCAGCAATTCGATATCAATAAATACATCCTTATTCTTGTATTGAACTATCTCGGATGCTAATTTAGCCATATAAGTTTGAAATTCAGATTGAATTCCTTTAAATCGTTCAATAGTTTGAGCCAAAACATGTTTCGCAGAAGGGTTGATTTCTTCGAGCAATGGAATCACTTCATTTCTGAATTTATTCCGCATATAATCAGAGGAGGCATTGGTTGAATCTTCTACAAATTGTAGATTAAACCTTACAAGATATGCTAAAATGTCTTCGCGTGTACAGCAAAGCATGGGTCGAATTACATGACCGTTGCGTACCGGAATTCCTGTCATGCCACGCAAACCCGTACCACGAACCAAATTCATCAACAATGTTTCTATATTATCATCTATGTGATGAGCCACGGCGATGTACGAAGCATTCTGCTCTAAACGTACTTTCTCGAACCAATCATATCGTAAATCACGTGCAGCCATTTCGATAGAGATATTGTGGCTTTTGGCATATTCAGTTGTTTCAAAATTGATAAAAAAAGCTGGGATATTAAAGTCGTCAACAAACTCACGTACAAAAGATTCATCGCGATCGGACTCTTCGTTTCTTAATTTAAAATTACAATGCGCAGCTACACACTGATAACCAAGTGAGTGCAAAATATGTAGTAATGCTACTGAGTCAGCTCCGCCACTAAGTCCAACAATCACTTTGGCACGTGGCTGCAACAATTTCTCTTTGTTAATAAAGTTTTGAACTCTAATATCCATTTTTGGTAGTTTTGATGTATCTTTACCCGACTTTTTCTGCTTACAAAGATACAGTTTCTACATTATATAATTCAAATATGAAAACATTTCTCGAACTTGCGCAAAAACGACAAAGCGACAGAGCTTTTAGAGACAAAGCAGTAGAACAAGAAAAACTGGATAGAATACTCGAAGCTGCACGAATGGCACCTTCGGCTTGTAACGCCCAACCTTGGAAATTAATTACGGTAACTGACCCCGAGATTCGCAACAAAGTAGCCGAAGCATCTAGTAGTAAAGCACTATCCATGAATCATTTCAGTAAACAAGCGCCAATTCAAATTGTATTGGTGGAAGAGAAAGCTAATTTCACTTCAAAATTCGGAGGTTGGTTGAAACAAAAGCATTATCCACAACTCGATTTAGGAATCGTAGCATCCTATATTTTTTTGGCAGCAGCCGATGAAGGCCTAGGGAGTTGCACTTTAGGTTGGTTTAATAATGAAAAAATAACACAAATACTAGGAATACCGAAAAGTAAAAAAGTAATGCTTGTGTTACTTATAGGTTATTCGGCACAAGCAACTCGCACTAAAACTAGGAAACCAAAAGACGAAATTTGCTCGCTGAATGCTTATTGATTGCTGTTTTATTTTGTCGGATAATTGAACCTTACATTATATGTATCAAACCGTCAGAATTAAAAATTGAAGAAATACCTCCAAACTATCTTATTCATAAACACATAAACAAAATAAATTACAAATGCACATTTCTGCAAATAAAAACAAAATCACATGTTAAAAGGAATTTCCCCACTAATAAGTCCTGAACTGTTGGCAGTTTTGGCACGCATGGGGCATGGCGACGAAATAATTTTGGCCGATGCCCATTTTCCTGGCGAATCGTTTAATAGTCGCGTTTTACGTGCCGACGGACTTCGGATCCCCGAATTGTTAGCAGCAATATTGCCGCTTTTCGAACTTGATGCTTATGTTCCACATCCCTTGGCAATGATGGCTGCAGTTGAAGGTGATACACTCGACCCAAAAGTGGAAGAATCATATCTGAAAAGTATTCATATCAGTAATCCCAATGCTCCAACTATTGAGCGAATTGATCGTTTTGAATTTTACGAGAGAACAAAAGCTGCTTTTGCTGTTGTAATGACAGGTGAAACAGCTAAATACGGAAATATTTTACTAAAAAAAGGTGTAACGCCCATAGAATAAAGCCATTTTTAATGTATAGTGTTCTGTTAAGCAAACTTTGTCTCTAAAATCTGAAATGCGTCGAACCGCTTTGAGCGTAGGGTTTTAACTTTAATTGCCTCCAACTTTAGTTGGAGGTATAGAAGATTATAATAGAGAAAGGGCTTTAGCCAAATTAGATAAATAATACCAACTGTACATTTAAAACAGTCCAATCTGTTTTAAATGTCTACTGTTGTTAATGCCGATGCTTTCAAACAAATAGTACAATTAGACGAAGTCGACATTGGACTATATTGTTTGTGCAATCGGTATAACTGATATAATTAAAGATAAGGATAGGTCGAATTTGGCTAAAGCCTTATTCGCTTGTATTTCTTTGCCTTCAGCTAAAGCAGGTGGCAATTGATTACATTCCCAAAATTGGAAGAATTAGACTAAAACCTAAAAAAAATGGAAGAATTTTACAGATTTCATTCTAATAATCAAATAAATAGTCCAGCAGCCTAAACGCCTATACCTAAAGATATTTTATCCAAATGAAAATTTATAAAACATTTTTTTTAGATTTTTAAAACTAAAATTGTTTGAAAGTTGTTTCAAGTCATAATTAACTAACATAGCAATTAATATTATAATGACTCAAAAAGCTCAAAAAATCATCACAAAAGATTTGAGTCATGACATGAACAATGTCATGCGATTGTTTGACGAAGTTTTACGAGGGTTAAACGAAAATCAAATAGCTGATTTTTTACAAAGACAAAACGAAGACTTCAAACTTCCAGAATTGGATCAGCATGTTGAAGAAAAGTATATTCAGGCGCTCAGTATCTCTTTCCAGTTGCTAAATCTGGTGGAGCAAAACGCAGCTGTTCAGTACCGCCGTCAACAAGTGAACAAGTTAGGGCTAAAGTCTATCAGAGGATCGTGGTGCGAAACCTTCGAGCGTTGGCAACAACAAGATTTGACTCAAGAAATGATGGTAAAAATAATGCGTAAAATTCGTGTTGTGCCAGTACTTACAGCCCATCCCACTGAATCTAAACGTCTATCGGTTCTCGACTTGCATCGCGAATTTTACTTACAATTGGTAAAGTTGGAAAACAATATTTGGACACGTTCCGAACGCAACACCATTGAAGAAGAGATGAAAGGATTGCTGGAACGCTGGTGGCGAACCGGCGAAGTGTATCTCGAAAAACCTACCGTAGCTTCAGAACGTATCAATGTAATGCATTATTTCAAAAAAGCTTTCCCTGAAGCATTGCAATTAGTTGATAAACAGCTAATTCAAAGTTGGGGAGCAATGGGTTTTGATAAGAAACTGCTCACAGAACCTGAGAATTTCCCTGTATTGGAGTTTGGCAGTTGGGTAGGTGGCGATCGTGATGGACATCCTTATGTAACAGCCGATGTAACCAAAGAAACCCTGAAACTTAGTCGCAGTAGTGCTTTATTGCTTATTCATCAGCAATTGGTAAGTCTTGCCTCACGATTAAGTTTTTCCGAAAATTACAACTCAGTTCCTGACTTTTTAATTAAAGAGATTCAATTGCGCAAGGAAAAGCTTGGATTGGCTGGCGAAAAGGCAATACAAAGAAATTTACACGAACCTTGGCGACAATTTCTGAATCTGATTATTCATCAGCTAGAGAACACTATGCTGGACAACAACGAAGCTGATCTTATAAAATATGTTACTTCTGCTGAATTGAAGAATGATTTAAAAATTCTTCGTTCAAGTTTAAACGAAATCGGTGCTCAAAAAATTGCACAGAATTTCTTATTCCCTGTAGAGCGTCAAGTGCATTGTTTTGGTTTTCATCTTGTAAAATTAGATGTTCGGCAAAACAGCGCATTTCATGAAAAAGCAATAGAACAAATTTTACAATTCAGTGCCTCTGAACTTGGCAATTATAGTACTTGGAGCGAAGCAGAAAGAATTGAATTTATTTCCAAAGAATTAAAAAGCAAGCGACCTTTTGCTGTTGCGTCCACAAGTTTTGGAGACGAAGCCGACCAAGTGCTGGATTGCTACCGTGTATTAAAATCCCATATTGATAAGTATGGATCAAAAGGAATAGGTTCGCTAATTGTAAGCATGACCCGCCAATTAAGCGACTTACTCGTTGTTTATCTCTTTATGCGCGAAGTAGGCATGGAAGAGAAAAGTTTGCAGATTGTGCCACTTTTTGAAACGATTGACGATTTAAAAAATTCGGATACAATTTTAGAATCATTTTTGAAACACCCTTATAACAGTACTGGTACACTTCCCATTCAAGAAGTTATGCTCGGATACAGCGATAGTAATAAAGATGGTGGAATAACAGACAGCCGTTGGAGTATTTACAAAGCCGAGGAAAGACTTACTAAAATAGCAGAAAAAAATGATGTTGAATTGCGTTTCTTTCATGGAGTGGGCGGAACAATTAGCCGCGGAGGTGGAAAATATCACCGATTTTTGGAAAGTATGCCTCCTGGAAGCATCAGTGGTGAAATAAAACTGACTATTCAGGGTGAAACAATCGCACAACAATTTGCCAACTTAGTGAATGCATCTTACAATTTTGAAATGCTTTTGTCAGGAGTTGCACTTCAGACCGGATATGCTCTGTATCCGCCTCAATTACCAGTTTTCCCTACGGATGCACTGGAAACTCTGGCTGAGTTATCATTCGAAAAATACAGAGAGCTGATTCAAAAACCTTCTTTTATAGAATTTTACGGACAAGCAACGCCCATAGATGTATTGGAGCAAAGTAAAATAGGTTCGAGACCAGCACGCAGAACAGGTAAACGCACACTGAACGATTTGAGAGCTATCCCTTGGGTATTTAGTTGGAATCAATCCCGTTTTTATTTAACAGGCTGGTTTGGAATTGGATATGCACTTAAAAAAATGAAAACTGATGTTCCAGAACAATACAATCAATTAAAATTATATGCTGACGAATGGCCATTTTTACGGTATTTGTTGATTAATGTTGAAACAAATGTATTGAGTGCCAATGTTGACATTATGACTTCGTATGCTTCACTTGTTACAAACGAAAAGGTTCAAAATGAATTTCTTCAACTTATTTTAAGTGAGTATAAAGACAGTGTTGGACAGATATCTTCGCTTTTTGAAACAAGCAGAGATGAACGACGCGTAACACTGCTGAACAATATTTATAGAAGAAAAAATACACTGCTGGTATTGCATCGATTACAATTGTTAAGTTTAAAAAAATGGCGCGAGAGTAAGGAAAATCATCAGGACGATGAAGCAAATGCCATACTCACGAAATTACTCGGATTAACTACTGCCATTGCAAATGGTCTACAAAGCACCGGTTAATTTTGAGTAAAAAAGCTCTCAAACATTTTAAATTCAAGTATAAAAAAATCAAAACTATCAGCTTTTACTAAAAAGGAACACATATAAAGCTATATTTTTAAATGGATAAATTAGAAAAATCGAATCTCAAGTTGGGAATAATCGCTGGCGGACAATTAGGTAAAATGTTGATATGGGAAGCAAGCAAATGGGATATAAACACTTATGTGCTTGATCCGGAACCTACTTGTCCAGCTTCACCAATATCATCAGTCTTTATTCAAGGCAATTACCTGAATTACGACGATGTATATAATTTTGGAAAAAATGTAGATATCATTACCTTTGAAATTGAGAATATAAATACCGAAGCCTTAAAGAAACTCCAATCCGAAGGCGTCGAAGTGATTCCCGACCCTACAATTCTTGACCTTATACAAGACAAAGGTTTACAAAAGCAGTTTTACCTCAATAATGCTATTCCAACTTCAGCGTTTGAATTGTTAGGGTCGAAACAAGCTATAATAGATGCTCTCAATGAGCAAAAACTCAATTATCCTTTTGTACAGAAAATTCGTAAAGGTGGTTTTGATGGCAGAGGAGTTGCCGTTATAAACTCTAAAAATGAGTTGAATTTGCTCTTAGAGGGCGATTCGCTGATAGAAGAAAAAATAAGTATCGATAAGGAAATTGCGGTTATAGTAGCACGTAACAAAGATGGTGAAACTGCATGCTTTCCGGCTGTAGATGCTGTTTATAACGAAAAGGCTAATTTGGTGGAGAAATTAATATGTCCTTCCAGCATTTCTATTGAACTTGCTTCGAGAGCTGAAGAGTTGGCCATAAAAATTGCGAATAAGATGAATATGGTCGGATTGCTTGCTGTAGAGTTTTTTATTGATAAATCGGGAGAACTCTTGGTAAATGAAGTTGCACCACGAACGCACAATAGCGGACATCACACCCTCGAGAGCGTTGTTACATCGCAATTTGAGCAACAACTCAGAGCGATTCTTAACTTACCACTCGGAAGTACACAACTTAAAATGAATGCCGTAATGGTTAATATTTTGGGTGGCGAAGGGTATGAAGGACCTGTAGAATACGAAGGAATAAAAGACATATTGAAAATTAGTGGTGTAAACCTGCATCTCTACGGAAAAAAATATACGCGCCCTTATCGTAAAATGGGACATGTAACAATTTTAGCAAATACAGCCGAAGAGGCACTTCGAAAAGCCGACATTGTATTGAAAACTATTAAAGTAAAATCATGGGACAAAAAGTAGTAAGTATTGTAATGGGGTCGGACTCCGACCTCCCAGTAATGCAACAAGCAGCCGACATGCTCGATTATTTCGACATCGCTTATGAGTTAGATATTGTCTCGGCACATCGCACACCTGACAAATTATTTGACTTTGCAGGCAATGCACACAAAAGAGGTATCCAAGTAATCATAGCCGGAGCAGGAGGTGCAGCCCATTTACCTGGCATGTTGGCAGCCATTTCGCCACTGCCTATCATTGGCGTACCTATCAAATCGTCCAACTCGATTGATGGTTGGGATTCGGTATTGTCTATACTTCAAATGCCAGCAGGAGTTCCCGTGGCAACCGTTGCTCTCAATGGAGCCAAAAATGCTGGAATACTTGCTGCACAAATGATTGCCATTGGAAATAAAGCTATCACTCAAAAAATTATTGACTATAAAGCAAAATTGAACGATGAAGTAGTACAGAAGTCAAAGAAAATTATCCGCTGAAAAATTTTATAGGAGTAGAATTTTTTTCTTTAATTTTTCGAGGAAATACACCCAAAATATTTGCTGTAACATGAAAATCACACATCTGATAAAATTAAAAAAGTTTATTGAAACGAATTTCAATAAACTTTTTTAGTGTAACAGCGCAGCAGAATGATTGTAGAAAATATATCTGCTAAAAATTTTGAACTATATAAAAGTACAAGGGCAATCCAATAGTGATATTTATGGGAAAAGTAACAGCGAGCGCCATGGGTAAAAACAAACCTGGATTGGCTTGCGGTACCGCTATTTTAAAGGCAGCAGGTACTGCAATATAGGACGCACTTGCCGCTAAAACAGCAAAAATAAATCGACTGGTAACATCGGTTGTTACCACCGAACTCACTAATGCAATTATAACTCCATTCACTAATGGAACAATTATAGCAAAAAGGAAAGGAAACCATCCAAAGGCAAAGAAGGATTTAAGCTTTCGTCCACTTTCAATTCCCATGTCCAACAAGAAAATGGCCAAAAATCCTTTGAACAAATCGTTCGTAAATGGTCGTATACCCTCGGCTTGTTTTGCATTTGCTAAGTAACCAATCACCAAACTACCTAAAATAAGTAATACACTGCCATTGGTAAGTGAGTGAATAATGGCAGAACGTTTATTAATTTTGCTACTGCTATCTTTGTTGTAAAACGAGATTAATATTAATCCCATGATAATAGCGGGCGATTCCATCATGGCCATGATTGCCACCATGTGTCCGCTTAAATTCAATTGCTGCGACTCCAAGTATGAAACCGCTGTTACAAAAGTTACTGCACTTACCGAACCATAAGAAGCTGCCACAGCACCAGCATCAAAAACATTTAATTTCTTTTTAAGGATATAAAATGTATAGATTGGAATAATAAGTGATAGACCTATACCAAATAAAATCGAAAGGCCTATTTCGGCAGAAAAGGTTTCATTCGAAAGCTCTTGGCCACCCTTAAAACCAATGGCAAAGAGCAGATATAGCGAAATAAACTTGGAAGAGTTTGCCGGAATCTCTAAATCACTTTTTACATATACGGCAAATATACCAAGCACAAAAAAAAGTAGTGCAGGATTAGAGAGATTCTCCATTAATAGATCTAAATTCATATTTAACTGTTTTTAATATTTAAAATTTAATACTAAACATCTAAACTTTGATTATTGTTTTTTGAAATCAAAAAAGAATTGAAAATTTTGTGACAAATTTTAATTAATAAATAGCAGAAAGAAGAATTTTATAGAAATACTTACTCACTTTGTCAGAAATTAAAGTATGATTATCAATAATTATAATTAAAGAATTGTTCATACCAATATCTTTGCGTAAAATATATTTAATCCGAAATCAACAAACAAATAAATAATATTTCATGAAAAACGAACAAATTAATCAAGCTTTTGAATTTGCAAAAGCAAGATATGCTGAATTAGGCATAAACGTAATTCACGCAATTGATCAATTGGACAAACTTCCAATCTCACTTCACTGCTGGCAAGCTGATGATGTAACAGGTTTCGAAAATCCAGATGGAGCACTTACAGGTGGCATTCAGGCTACTGGTAACTATCCAGGAAAAGCAAAAACTATCGATCAACTTCGTGCTGATATTGATAAAGCTATGGAATTAATTCCAGGGGATCACAGAGTGAATATACATGCATTTTATGGTGACTTTGGAGGAAAATTCGTTGATCGCAACGAAATAGAACCAAAGCATTTTCAAAGTTGGATTGACTGGGCGAAAGAAAAAAACTACAAACTTGATTTCAATTGTACTTGTTTTTCACACGAGAAATCGGCAGATGGATTTACACTTTCACACCGCGACCCTGCAATTCGCGAATTTTGGATTGACCACGTTGTTCGCAGTCGAAAAATTGCAGAAGAAATGGGACGTCAATTAGGTTCAAAATGTATGCATAATATCTGGATTCCAGATGGATCGAAAGATGTTACTGTTGATCGTTTATTATATCGCAAAAACTTAGAAGAATCTTTGGATAAAATTTTTGAATACAAAGCCAATCCAGAATATATGCAAGACTGTATCGAAAGCAAACTTTTCGGTATTGGCGCTGAAAGTTTCACAGTAGGTTCACACGAATTTTATATGGGATATGGCGTAAAAAACAATGTTGTTGTTACCCTT